>NZ_DGRD01000001.1:0-198479 GCF_002390965.1 Corynebacterium sp. UBA4397 | reverse complement strand
TACTCCTGCAAGCCCATGACCGTCACGCTAAGGCACCGCCACGCGGTACGACAATCCCCAACCGCGCCCAGTAAGGAAACTGTGGAAAACTCACCCACGCCAGACATAGTTATCCACAGCTGGGCCGCCCAGCCAGAATTAGGTAGTGCGGTAGCAAGGCCATCCGACCTATCCTGAATGATCGGGCTCGGTGCTGACCAACAAAACTAATTCACCCCAAAACCAAAAGAGCCGGTTTAGAGCAAAACGACGAGGCTCCCAGGGCATCGTGACCCTGGGAGCCTCGTGTTAAAGCGAAAGGAAACTAAAAGCAGCTAGGCGCTAGAAGTTGTCTCGGTCGCGGTTGGTCATGCTCAGCACGTTGAGCTTCTCATCGAGTTCTTCCTCGGTGAGGTTCTTGCCATCGACGAAGCCGAGATCGATGACGGCCTCGCGCACGGTGATCTTCTCGTGCAGCGCATGCTTGGCGGCCTTTGCGGCATTCTCATAGCCGATCTTCGAGTTGAGCGGCGTGACGATGGAGGTGGAGGATTCCGCGAACTTCTTCATCCGCTCCTCATTGGCCTCAATGCCATCGACGCACTTCTCGGCGAAGACACGCGAGACGTTGGCGAGCAGGCGAGCGGACTCTAGGACGTTGCGGGCCATGACGGGAATGAATACGTTGAGCTCGAAGTGGCCATTCGCGCCACCGAAAGCCACGGCGGCGTCGTTGCCGATGACCTGGGCCGAAACCATGGTAGCGGCCTCACAGATAACCGGGTTCACCTTGCCGGGCATGATGGAGGAGCCGGGCTGCAGATCCTTGAGGTGAATCTCCGAAAGGCCAGTTAGCGGGCCGGAGCCCATGAGGCGAATGTCGTTGGCGATCTTGTTGAGGGAGACGGCAATGGTGCGCATTGCGCCGGAGAACTCCACCAAGGCATCACGCGCAGCCTGAGCCTCGAAGTGATTCTCGGCTTCCTTCAGTTCCTCGAGGCCCGTGAGCTTCTTGAGCTCGGCGGTAACCTTGGCGCCGAAATCGGCGGAGGTATTAAGACCGGTGCCGGTGGCGGTGCCGCCAATGGCTAGCTCGCCTAGGCGTGGCAGCGTGGACTTGACCCTTTCGATGCCGAGCTCGATCTGGCGGGCGTAGCCGCCAAACTCCTGGCCGAGGGTGACCGGGGTGGCATCCATGAGGTGGGTGCGGCCAGACTTGACCATGTCCGCGTACTGCTTTGCCTTTGCCAGCAGGGAATCGTGCAATACCTTCAAGCCCGGAATGAGGTCATGGACGGCTGCCTCGGTGGCGGCCACGTGCGTGGCAGTAGGGAAGGTGTCATTAGAGGACTGTCCCATGTTTACGTGGTCATTCGGGTGGATCTCCACGCCGGCCTTGTGCGCGAGGGAGGCAATGACCTCGTTGGTGTTCATGTTCGAGGACGTGCCGGAGCCAGTTTGGAATACATCGATCGGAAAAGCATCATCGTGCTTGCCCTCAGCGATGGCGGTACCGGCAGTGATGATCGCATCAGCTTTCTCCGCGTCTAGGGCGCCGGAGTCCTTGTTGACCTGGGCACATGCGGCTTTGAGGAGGCCGAGCGCACGAATCTGGGTAGCCTCGAGGCCACGGCCCGAAATGGGGAAGTTCTCCACCGCGCGTTGAGTCTGGGCGCGCCACAGGGCATCGGCCGGAACCTTGACCTCACCCATGGTGTCATGTTCGATACGGTACTCAGTCATGAAATCCACCTTTATTATCTGTTGCTCTTTAATAGGCTCTTAAAAAACTAAAAGGAAAACTGTGGGGCGGATGAGCCCTACCTTTTAGTGAGCCGCGTCCCACCCACTGAATGACGGTGGTGAGGAACATAGCCCATTGAACATAGTACCGGGTTGCGCCCCGCGCTTGGCGACGACCCCTTCAACAGGGCCGGGCCGAACGCACCTTAAGCGTCTGCGTCAGCCGCGTTGGAGTAGTCCACGACGGAGTACTCCTGCAGCTTGGAGAGCTTGTGCTGGGAATCGATGTAGCGAATGGTGCCGGACTTAGAACGCATGACCAAAGAGCGCGTGGTTGCACCGTTGGAACGGTAAGACACCCCGCGCAGCATGTCGCCGTTGGTGACGCCAGTGGCAGCAAAGTAGCAGTTATTAGAGGAGACCAAGTCATTGGTACGAAGGACGTGATCGAGATCGTGACCAGCCTTGCGGGCCTTGTCAGCCTCTGCCTCGTCCTTGGGCCAGAGCTTGCCCTGGATTTCTCCGCCCATGCACTTCATGGCGCAGGCGGTGATGATGCCCTCGGGGGTTCCGCCGATACCCATCATCAGGTCGATGGAGTTGGTGGGCTGGCAGGCCGCGATGGCGCCGGCGACGTCACCGTCCATGATGAGGCGAACCTTGGCTCCGGCCTCACGAATTTCCGCGATGAGCTTATCGTGGCGGGGGCGATCAAGAACAACGACAGTGAGGTCAGCGGGGCGGATGCCCTTGGCCTTAGAAACCGATTCGATGTTCCAAGCGACGGACTTGGTGATGTCGATGGAACCAACTGCATCGGGGCCTACGGCGATCTTCTCCATGTAGAACACGGCGGAGGGGTCATACATGGTCCCTCGCTCTGCAGCGGCAATGACGGAAATGGCGTTGGGGCGGCCCTCGGCCATAAGCCGCGTGCCGTCGACCGGATCGACCGCGATGTCCATGGCAGCGCCTTCACCGTTGCCGACATGCTCGCCATTGAAGAGCATCGGGGCCTCGTCCTTTTCCCCCTCGCCGATGACTACAACGCCATTCATCGACACGGAATTGATGAGCTTTCGCATGGCATCAACCGCCGCGCCGTCACCCTCATTCTTCATGCCACGGCCGACCCACCGGCCGGAAGCGAGTGCCGCCGCCTCGGTGACGCGCACGAGCTCCATCGCAAGATTGCGGTCGGGCGTTTGAGAAGTGTTTTCGGACATGTGTTAATGCTGCCTTCCGTGTTAAAGAGTAAAGCTAAATCATTGCTTGAGTGATGCTTGCCGAGGGGGTTCCAAGGGGCACCTACCTATTCTTGCACTTTTTGCTTATAAGTAAGCCTTGTTTGCAACCCCAAAAGTGGGAGGGAGCGATTGTGCACGGGCTTCGGCAGACAGAAGCACTGGTCGCGGTGACGGCTGCGGGGCAATGCAAGCGAAGTTGAGTCTAGGAGAGTGAAGTTATCTAAAGCCTGCGCAGGCGTGCGATACTGGTGCGCGTGGCAGCTGAAGAAAAACCAAAGATTTTTGAAGGCGCCAAGGACATCACTTTGTCCTTGGGCGTTACCGTGATCGCCATGTTGGCGGTGGTCGGCGCAACCGGCCTGTGCACGATCAACCCCGAGTCCAGCCAGCAGGCAGTCCAGGAAGTAGATGCACAGACTTTCTTGGAGATGGAGGCCAGAGTGGGAGATACCGCAGTTCGCAGTCCCCAGATGCCCCAGGGCTGGAAGCCTAATGCCGCCCGCCGCGCATCCGTCGCTGGCACAAACGCCCCTAGGGTCAGCTGGGTGACGGATTCTCAAGGCTATGTTGAGTCGACCCAGACCTCCCTGAGCGCCGCTGATGCCATCAAGGGCTATGACTCGAAGTACCGCCCGGATACCACCATGCGTCAAGTAGACGGCGTGGACGTAGAGGTTGCCAGCTCCGAGGATAAGGACGTGCGCCGGCTATGGGTGGTCGATCTTGGTGACGAGCGCGTTATCATCTCCGGCGCCGCGGACGACGGCGACTTCGAGACAGCCGTGCGCGCTTTCCTTCGCGCCCAGCCCCTGCCTAACTCCAGCGCTGCCTAAAGAGCCGAGAACTCAATTTCCTCTAGGCCCTCGGCGCCGCGCACGGTGACGCCTTCTCCTGCCGCAGCGATGGCCTGTGCGAGTGAATTCTGGTCGAGGCCGTTGAGGCGAGTCCGATTGAGGTAGACCTCGACCTTCTCGTGCTTGGATAGGCTAGGGCGCAGAATCACCGCCTTCAAGGAATCCGCTTTAAAACGCAGTAGCAGCGAGCCGGAATAGTAGCTTAATTCCTCTCCTGCCACTTCGTGGGCTGGGCCGAAAAACTCCTCTGCCAGGGTGCGGGAATCACCGAAGCACAAGGAACCAGCAGAACCGGACTTGGATACGAAATCTACTCGGTCACCGGGATAAGCAAAGATCTGCATTAGCTTTCTTCCTCCTCGCTCGAGTCCGCAACTGCGGCTGACTGGGTATCCGCATCACCGTGCGCAGCAAGAGCCTCCTCAACGCGCCGAGACGCGCCATCGAGGTGCGCCTCGCAGGCCTTTGCAAGAGCCTCTCCGCGCTCCCAATAGCGCAGGGACTCATCCAGTCCCATCTGGCCGAGCTCGAGAATCTTCACTGTTTCGATGAGCTCGTCGCGCGCCTGCTCATAGCTGAGTTGCTCCACAGGGGGGAAAGCATCCTCCCTTAATTCTCCGGTGCCGAAAGCATCATTAGCCATACTTTTCTCCTTTTAATCTTCAAGTAACTGTGTTGTGAGGCGGTGCCGTGAATCCGTGCTAATCGGCTGGCTGGGCTGCCATCGCCGCTGCGGTAATCGAGCCATCTCCCACCCGAATTCGCAACTGGGAACCCGGTGGAGATTGGCGGTAAGAGTTAACAACCTCTGGGCCGGAACCGTCGCGCGGAATCACTTGCACGACGGCGTAGCCACGCTCGAGGGTGGCGGCCGGACCCAGTGCCGAGACCTGGGCACGCAGCGCAGAGACGCGGGAGGTTTCGCGCTCGAGGCGGAAGGATATGTCACGCCGGGCCAGGGCGAGCGCACGCCGCACCTCCTCGCGCTGGGCCCGAATAGGAACGAGCGGATCCGCCAATACCGGGCGTGATCGCACGGTAGCCAGGCTGCGGCGCTCGCGTTCAACCCAGCCCCGCAGCGCCGCTGCCATGCGTGAGCGTGCCTCAGTGATGAGGGCATACTCCTCGCTGGCCGCAGGCACCACGCGCTTGGCGGCGTCCGTGGGAGTGGCCGCACGCAAGTCCGCCACGTTATCGAGTACGGGGGAGTCGGGTTCATGGCCGATGGCGGAGACCACCGGCGTGCGCGCAGCCGCCACCGCGCGCTGCAGAGCTTCCTCGGAGAAAGGCAAGAGATCTTCCACCGAACCACCGCCGCGCGCGATGATAATGACATCCACCTCGGGATCGGCATCCAAGGTGCGCAGAGCATCAATGACTTGCGGGACCGCGTTGGCTCCCTGCACCGCCGTGTTGATGACGCGAAACTGCACGGCCGGCCAGCGGTCAGCAGCCACGCTAAGAACGTCACGTTCGGCGGCAGAGCCGCGCCCGGTGATAAGGCCAATGCGCTGTGGAAGGTAGGGGAGTGGCAGCTTGTGAGAAGGCTCGAAAAGGCCCTCGGCGGCAAGCGTCCGGCGCAGTTTTTCTATGCGGGCCAAGAGATCCCCAATGCCGACATGGCGAATCTCAGTGGTCCACAGCGAGAAAGAAGCGCGCCCAGCGTAGAACGCGGGCTTGCCATGAACCACAACTCGGTCGCCGTCCTTCAACGGCGCGTCGAGCCCGCGAATGAGATCGGTGGGGCAGGTCAACTGCACCGATTTTTCCTGCTCGACATCACGCAAGGTGAGATAAGACAGCTTCCACGAAGGCTTGACATTTACTTGCGTGAGCTGCCCCTCGACCCACAGATACCCCAGGCGTTCAATCCAACCCTTGACCTGCTCGTTGACCTTGCCTACAGGCCATGGGGTCTCCGGTGTTGATGCCGGTTGGTTCACAAGCTGCGACCTTTCTGGGCGGAGTTCTACTTACCTTGCACAGTCTATTGATCCCCAGGCCCCCGCGTCGCGCTGGGGTGGCCAGGATGGTGGGGATTGCACGCTTTGTGTACATGGCTACTGTTTTTTGGAACGTTTAGTTACTCTGGGGTCTATGACTGATGTAGGCAAGAATGTTCTTCTCGCGGCGCCGCGCGGTTATTGCGCTGGTGTCGATCGCGCCGTGGAAACGGTGGAGAAGGCACTAGAAAAGTACGGCGCACCCATTTACGTGCGCAAGCAGATCGTGCACAATCGCTACGTCGTAGAATCCCTGGCGCAGCGCGGCGTCATCTTTGTCGAGGAAGCATCGGAGGCGCCTGAGGGCGCGCACTTGGTTTTCTCGGCACATGGCATCTCGCCCGCCGTGCGGGACGAGGCCCAAGATCGGCGCCAGCTCACCCTCGATGCCACCTGCCCGCTGGTGACCAAGGTGCACCGCGAGGTGCAGCGCTTCCACCGCGACGGATTCCACATTCTCTTGGTCGGCCACGAGGGTCACGAAGAGGTAGAAGGAACCGCCGGGGAGGCCCCCGAGGTAACACACTTAGTGGATGGGGTAGAGGGCGTCGCCAAGCTGCCTGCTTGGCTCGAGGACGAAAAGCTGGTGTGGCTCTCGCAGACCACCTTGTCCGTGGATGAGACCATCACCATTGTCAACGAGCTGCGCAAGCGCTTTCCACATCTGCAGAATCCGCCTTCGGATGATATTTGCTATGCCACCCAAAACCGGCAGGAATCCGTCAAGGCTATTGCTCCCAAGTGCGATCTGATGATTGTGGTGGGATCGCAGAATTCCTCCAACTCGAAGCGTTTGGTCGAAGTAGCACTCGAGGCAGGCTCGAAGACCTCCTACCTCATTGACTTCGCCTCCGAAATTGATGAGTCCTGGCTCGAGGGAGTGCGCACAGTTGGCGTAACCTGCGGTGCTTCGGTTCCGGAATTGCTGGTGCGTGAGGTACTCGAGTACTTGGACGAGCGCGGGTATAGCGATGTAGAACAGGTTACTACCACCACGGAGACCATTCAGTTCTCCCTGCCGCGGGACCTTCGCCCCGCGCGTACCTAGGTTCTATTCCTATTCAAGGCGGTCCCATGTGGGGCCGCCTTCTTCGTTGTGCTCTTGTAGGCGATGGCTGGGTCGCGGGGGCGGAGGGTTATCGCCCGCCCTGCGGTGGGGATCCGGTTGCGGCGGCGCTTGGCGAAGTCTGTCCTCCCTCTCCGCTGCCTGTTCCCGGCGGCGCTGCTCTCTATCCTTGCCCCACTGGCGGGAGCTCGGCCGTGGAGCAGTGGTGGTTCGAGTGGCCTGTTTGGCGGCCTCGTTGCGCGCGAGGATCTCTGCGACCGACAGGCGCTCGGACTTGGCCTTGCGGTCTGCCTCGGCGGCGGCCCGCCTTGTGCGGCGGGCCTGCTCATTGTGGCTGCGTAGACGTGCCCGATCGCGCCATAGACGCAGGAGTGCAATGATCAATGCTCCGCCGGTTCCCAAGGCGAGCACCGGGAAGTTCTCGACAAGGGGGAAGGCCGAGGTCAACAGTATGGTCTTGGAGAAGGGGCTGGCCCCTTCCGGCGCCGCGCCGCGCGCGATGAGCCATCCGGTCGCCAGGACACTCGCGAAGAAGAACAGCGGCAGAGAGGAGACCAAGATAAAAAGGCCTGGTTTCTCAATAAATAGCGAAAGCGCGATGGCTGCCACGACGAAGCAGAGGAGGAAAGGCCACGCGATGGCCCCGCTCATCATGCTCAGCAACAAGCCTGTGACCATAGCAGCAGTCAAGATAAGAAGCCCCATAGCCGTGTTAAGTTCGGGCGCTGGGGCGCTTTGACTCCGCTGGGCTCGGTGGTTGCTCTTTTTAGCTACTGACACGTGGGAGAATCCTACATGCTCCGGTGACCTTTTCGTTACTCATTTCTCTCGTGGTAGGCGAAATCGTGGCCTGTGTCTCAGACTATTCGGCACCGGGGTGGCTGTGGCGCGGCCAGGTTTCTACCGGATAGGGCTGGGGTGGAAGTCTGTCGCTGCGTGCGGGGATCTCCAGCTCGTTGAGTTTGCGGGCCGTGACCGCTACGCGGGAGTCGAGTGAGCTCAACGTGGCGTTGTAGGCCTCGACGGCCTTCTCGAGGTTTCTCCCCACCCGCGAATAGTGCTCAGTAACGGTATTGAGGCGCGAATAGAGTTCTCTGCCCAGCCTGAGGACCTCCCGCGCCTTGTCAGAGACATCTTCCTGACGCCATCCCAACGCCACCGTCCTCAGCAGGCCGAAGAGCGAAGACGGGGTGGCGATGACGACGTTCTTCTCAAAACCAAACTCGATGAGCTCTGGGTCCTCAGATAATGCCGCGTCGAGGAAAGGATCCGCAGGCACGAAAAGAACAACGAACTCCGGAGTGGGGGAGAAAGCCTCGATATAGTCCTTTTGAGAAAGCGCCTTGACGTGATTTCGCAGTAAATGGGCGTGATGACGCAGATAGGCGCGATGCTCCTCCGGATCCTCGGTCTCGAGCGCATCGAGATAAGAGCTGAAGGGAGCCTTTGCGTCGACCACGATCCTGCGGCCTCCTGCGAGGTTGATGATCATGTCTGGGCGGACCACAGTCCCTGCGACGTGCGCGCTGACCTGGGTGTCAAAGTCCACATGCTTGTTCATGCCTCCCAGTTCCACGACCCTCTGGAGCTGCACTTCACCCCAGCGACCGCGCACATTGGGTGAGCGCAGTGCGCTGACCAACTTATCGGTGCGATCAGTCAGGCGCGTGGAGGTACGCGTAACCGCCTGCACCTGGCTGGTGAGTGAGGCGAAAGTGGTAGCGCGATCCTCCTCAATTTCCTGCAGCTGATAGCCCAGCCTGTCCATGGCCTTCTCAAGAGGCTGCAACTCCGCCTGCCGACGCTGCGACTCTTGAAGAGCCTTGTGGCTCTCATTGGGTTGGGCTCGCGTGGTGGCATAGGCGTGGGCGAGCCACCCCAGCACCGCTCCGAGCACCAGTCCGAGGAAGAGCAATAACACGGGCAGAGAAGTCGTCATAGCCTCCAGTATCCTCGCGCCACGGACATATGACCTTTAACGGCGAAAGCGCGGATGCAACAAGTGTTCGAAAGACTCTACCGCACGCTTGATGTTGGCCCGCACGGCTGGGCGCTCGTTGTCGCTACCATCGGTGGCTCGCGCCACAGCATCGTCGAGAGAGGGGCTGTCTGCTCCCTGCGCGGCGACGTCATCCGGCGCTCCAGAAGGCGCCGCGTAGTCGGGGATCTTGAGCCACTCTTCGCGCCTATGCAGCCCCTGCTTTTCCGTGTAACGGCCGATGAGGAATCCCGCGCCTGTTGCAAAGTGTAGATCTCCGGCCTTCTTCTCTCCGGACTGCAGCATCATCATGTCCTGGAAGTAGCGATAGGCCACCGCTACCATCGCGGCGGTGGGCACGGCGAGGAATGCTCCGATGAGATCGAAAAGCGCCGAGCCGACAGTCACTGAAATGAGCACGATGACCGGGTGCAGGTTCATCGCCTTCGATTGCAGCCACGGGGAGAGCACGTTGCCCTCGAGCTGCTGCACCAGCAGGACGAGGCCAAGTACCAACAGCGCCTCGGTCACGCCGAGAGAAACCAAGGCGATGACAACTGAAAGCGTGCCGGCCAAAATCGCTCCGACAAAGGGAATGAAGCCGGCGATGAAAGTAATGATCGCTAGTGCCATGGCCAGGGGGACGCCGATGAGGGCGAGGCCGATGCCGATAAAAACGGCGTCGACAAGCGATACTAGTGCCTGAGCACGGACGAATCCGCCGAGTGTGTTCCACCCGCGAGTCAACAGCTCGGTCAGGTGCCAGCCGGTGCGACGGCCCGTGGCTTTACGCAGCCACGGGAGGAAATGGTGCCCATCCTTGAGGAAGAAGAAGGTCAAGACCAGCACGATGAACAAGGTCACCAGGATCGAGGTGACTGTGCCGATGCCAGTGAAGACGGAGCCCGCGATGGCGCCCGCGCGTTGTTGCAACCACGACGCCGCCTCGTCGATGTAGCGGCCCATGTCATTGCTGTCGAGGTTCAGCGGTGGCCCCTGTGCCCACAGCTGGAGGCGCTGGATGCCCTCAACCGTCTGCAAATAGAGGGTCTGGGACTGCCGGGCGAAGTCAGGCGCGATGAAGGTGACGAGCACCCCAACGGCGGTGAAGGAGAAAAGTATCGTTACGACCGCCGCAGCCGCAGCAGGGAAGTGATGGTTGCGCAGGAAGCGAGCCATGGGCGAGAGCACCGTGCAGATGATGAGTGCCAAGAGTACGGGGAGGATACCGCCCCAGAGGTTGCCCGCCATCTTATAAATTGCGAAGAGGAAGACGGTGATGATGAGTAGGCGCACGGCCCACAGCGACGAGGCCTTGATGACCTCGCCGACAACCACCGAACGATCGACCTGGTTTCCGGGTGGGTGGGGAGATACCTCGTCGAGGGAGCTGGTGTCTATCGACTCATCGAACTTCTCCCCAAGCGCGGCTTCGGGCCCTTCCGCAGGAGATGGCTTATCAGAACTCACCCCACCATCTTGCCTCATAAAAGGGCCGGTGCGTTAGGATTGGCTCCGTGAGTCTTACACTTGGAATCGTCGGTCTGCCTAACGTAGGCAAGTCCACGCTGTTTAATGCCCTGACCCGTTCTGATATTTTGGCGGCGAACTACCCCTTCGCCACCATCGAGCCCAATGTCGGACTCGTGGAGCTGCCGGATGCCCGCCTCAAGCGCTTGGCGGAAATCTTCGGCTCCGAGCGGATCCTGCCGGCTACCGTGTCTTTCGTTGACATCGCCGGCATCGTCGAGGGCGCTTCCAAGGGCGAAGGCATGGGAAATGCCTTCTTGGCCAATATCCGCGAGGCAGATGCTATCTGTCAGGTCGTGCGCGCGTTCTCTGATGATAACGTCATCCACGTTGACGGCAAGGTCGACCCCAGCCACGACATCTCGGTGATTAATACCGAACTCATCTTGGCTGATCTACAGACCATTGAGAAAGCACTGCCGCGCCTCGAGAAGGAAGCCAAGAAGCACAAGGAGCTGGCAGAGAACGTCGCTGCCACCCAGCAGGCGCAGGCAATCCTCGAGGATGATCGCACGCTCTTCGCGGCCTCTGAGATTGGCGAGATTAACCTTTCCTTGCTCCGGGACCTGCACCTGATGACCGCTAAGCCTTTCTTGTATGTGTTTAACTCCGACGAGGCGGTCCTCACGGATGATGCGAAGAAGGCTGAGCTAAGCACGCTCGTTGCGCCGGCCCAAGCCGTATTCCTCGACGCACAGTCCGAGACGGAACTGCTCGAGCTCGATGAGGCAGAAGCGCTCGAGCTGCTCGAAGCTGTGGGCCAGGACGAGCCCGGGCTTGCCACGCTCGCCAAGGCAGGTTTTGCCACCCTCGGCCTGCAGACTTACCTCACCGCTGGCCCGAAGGAGTCCCGCGCGTGGACCATCAAGCAGGGCTCGGCCGCGCCGCAGGCCGCGGGAGTCATCCACACGGACTTCGAGAAGAAGTTCATCAAGGCAGAAATCGTTTCCTTCGCAGACCTTGATGCCGCAGGCTCCATGGCCGAGGCCCGCTCGGAGGGCAAGGTCCGCCAAGAAGGCAAGGAATACATCATGCAGGACGGCGACGTCTGCGACTTCAAGATCGGCGGCTAAGCGCACCGCTGCTTGCAACCACGCCTGTCCCTTCGCGTACACACAGCGAGGTTTTGCTGCGCGCTTTTACCGCGAGTGTGCCCGCGAAGGGACAGCAGGGCAGCAACATGGCTACATCGAGGCAGCAACACGGCCACAGCAGGATAAGATACAGACCAACAGAGCACTTGAAGCAGGTAGGTAACCCTTGCTAGAGTGGTAGCTCTGAAGGGGAGTAGCTCGTCCGCGCAGCGGATGGTTGGTCGACATACTGGTGCTTCGCACCCGGCCACCCTGCCGCAGGATAATCCTGAGGTGAGCGAGACCTTCGGTCCGTAGAAACTACGTCGGCCGAGCTCCTTTTGAGATAGCGGCTGACGCCGACTGTCCGAAGGTGCACCATGTCTATCCCCTCTGAACAGCTCATCCTTGAGCGTTTCATGAAACTATCGATTGCCGCTGCTGTGGCAACGATCGGCCTTAAGTCTCTAGCCGCTTATCTCACAGGATCGGTCGGTTTCCTCTCCGATGCGCTGGAATCCGGCGTCAATCTCGTCGCCGCCGTCGTGGGATTTATCGCGCTGCGCATTGCTGCGAAGCCCGCTGACGATAACCACCAATTCGGCCACGGAAAGGCGGAGTATGTCTCCGCGCTCGTGGAGGGTGCGATGATCTTCGTCGCAGCGGCGCTCATTATTTACACGGCGGCGGAGCGCCTGCTTGACCCGCGCCCCCTCGACCAGCCCGGTATCGGCCTCGTGCTTTCTTTATTGGCTTCTGCGCTTAATCTAGTGGTCGGCCTGGCTCTATTGCGCTATGGAAAGCAGTATCGATCCGCTACTTTGTCGGCGGATGGACATCATCTCTTGACTGATGTGTGGACCTCCGTTGGGGTTTTGGTCGGAATAGTTGCCGTGGCGCTCACAGATTGGCTGTGGTTGGATCCCCTCATCGCCTTCGCTGTTGGTATCAACATCTTGTGGACGGGCTACCGCTTGCTACAAAGCTCGCTGCGCAGCCTGCTCTCGGAGGCCCTTCCCAAAGAGGAAACCGATGCGATCGATGCTCTCTTGTCCGAAGAAGAAGATAAGCACGGGGTGTCCTTCACTTCCCGTCGGACTATCGCTTCCGGTCGCCAGCGGTTGGTCTATCTCACCATGGAAGTGCCGGGGCAATGGAGCGTGCTGTCCTCGCATGGAGTTGCTGATGAGGTTGAAGAGGCCGTCGACAAGCTCTTTCCGGGGGCGGAGGTATTCATCCACGTTGAGCCTGCTGGGGTTCGCCACCGACGGATCATGCGGATGTTTTAGGTACCGCGCAGGCTGGCTACGGCGACGCCTCCTTGCATCACCCACGGCCAGCTCAGCCCGTTCGGGGTGAGGATGTCTCCGCGCAGGTGTGGCGGGAGGACAAGATCTTTGTTGGCATAGCCGAGCAGATACTCATCGAAGGCCGGCAGCCCCAATCGCAGTTCGAGCGCGTGCTGAATATCTTCGGCGCTCACATCACGGTGCCAGTGAGGCATCCACATGAGCTGTCCGGCGGCTTCAACCTGCACGGCGTCGATGCTAGCGAAGGCCTTCAAAGCCTGGGACTTCGACAGCGCCGACCAAGCCATGAGATCGGCGACCCCGACCGGGCCATGTCCCGCGACGTAGCGCGCGGCGAGCTCGGCGAAGGGATCCGAGGGCTCGAACTGTTCGACGCCTAGCGCGTCAACCCTAAGAAAAATCTCTTGTGCTCCGCGCCGTGGCCCCTGCACCACCTCCCCCTCGCCGCCAAAAGCGCGCAGCAGGTGCGATCCGCGGTTGTCGCCGGGGTCTATTCCGGCGGCGGAGAATACCTCGTAGATTTCTTTCCTCGTTAGGGGGGGGACGAGACGGCTTCGAGTAGCGCCTGCCTAGCCCGCGTCACCATCTCCTCGCTGAGCCCGAGGGCGGCTCGTGGCCCACGCTGGGAATTAGCCACGCGGGGATAGAGCAGCTTCGACATCCAACGCACGTCGGCGGCGTGGAGGAAATGCAAGGTCCCGCGCTGCGGCCAGGAGCGCACGAGCTCGAGAGTGCGAACCTCGTCGGTTATAGCGGCGTCGTCTAAGCCGCAGCGAAGGCCCAGGGCTCTGATGCCGGCAGGGTAGTTCTGCGCCTGGAGCGCGAGGAGCCGTGCTGCGACGTCTCTTCCGTTGCGCAACCCCTCGCGTGCAGGGGTTGGCGCGAGGCCTTGGGAGATAAGGCGCCGGGCGAGCAGTTCAGAGGTGTCCATGCTTCAAGAGTCTAAACCTCCGCCGACGGCGAATTCCTTTTAGAATGGCGAAAATGACTTCCCTACATGAACGCGCCCAAGGCGTCCTCTACGGCCAGATTATTGGAGATTCCCTCGGCTCCCTCGTGGAGTTCCAGGGGGCAGAAGCAATTCGCGCTAAATATCCGGAGGGGGTGCGCGAGCTGGCGGATGGCGGACACCTCCAGCTGACTGCGGGCCAGCCCACGGACGATTCCGAGATGGCCCTCGCCCTTGCCCGCAGCCTGGTGAAAGAGGGGAGTTTTTGTCAGGACACGGTCCACGAGGCCTATCGCCGTTGGGCGCGTTCCCACCCCTTTGACATTGGAAATACCTGCGCGAATGCGCTTCGAAACGATGATTTCAACCCCGATTCCCAGGCCAACGGTGCGCTCATGCGCATCTCGCCCTTGGCCGTGGCCTATCACCGCAACCCAGGCATGGCCGCCCGCCTCGCGCTTGTCGACGGCCACTTCACCCACATCGCCGCCCTCACCGACGAGGCCAATGCTTTCTATGTCACGGCGCTGGCGGAGGTCGTTGCTGGCAAGGACGCGAAACAGGCCGTCCAGGATAATTTGCGGCTCTATCCGCATGAGCTAGACGGCTCCCTGCCTGATGTCAGCCGCTCCATCGGCTGGGTCGACCATGCCGTGCGCTTGGTCGATTGGGCGGTCGCGGCGGACCTAGGCTTTGAGGAGAGCCTGGTTAAGGTAGTAGGCCTAGGCGGGGATAGCGATACCAACGCGGCCATCGTCGGCGCGTTTTTGGGCGGCGCCTACGGCGTTAATGCTATTCCTCAGCGCTGGCGCACGGTTGTTGATAACTGCCAGCCTGCGCATGATCGTCCGGCGGAGTATAACCCGTGCGACGTAGCGCAGCTGGCCATCCGTTTGGCAGACTTGCTGGGATAGTCCCCGCAATTCCCTCTTGAAACACCTCTAAAACGCCCGCACGGTCCCTTCGCGAGCACAGAGGCCGAGAAACCTGCGCAGTTTCCGCGTGCCGGTGCCCGCGAAGGGACGGTGGGGAGGAACGAGACGGTGCGGCTTTAGGAGCTAACCGCAGCGGGGGAATTGGCGTCGGTTGCAGGATCGGAATCCATGAGATGCTTGACGCCACGCTCGGCGTCATCCCAGACCTGTTGGTTTTGGATGCCGGCGCGCTTTGCCACAACGGTAGCGGCGAGAGCCTGGCCGGTAACGTTGACGGCGGTGCGGCCCATATCGATGATGGGCTCGATGGCGAGCAGCAGGCCCACGCCGGCCAGCGGAAGCCCCAGCGTGGACAACGTCAGGGTGAGCATGACGGTGGCTCCGGTGGTACCCGCCGTGGCAGCAGATCCAATGACAGAGACGAAGATGATGAGCAGGTACTGCGTCAAGCCAAGGTCGATGCCGTAGAACTGCGCCACGAAGATGGCAGCGATGGCGGGGTAGACCGAGGCACATCCGTCCATCTTGGTGGTTGCTCCCAGCGGGATGGCGAAGGAGGCGTACTCGCGGGGCACGCCCATAGCCTGCTCGCTAAAACGCTGCGTGACGGGCATAACTCCCATGGAGGAACGAGTAACGAAGCCGAGTGAGGTTACAGGCCAGACGCGCTTGAAGAAGCCGATGACCGGAATCCCATTGAACTTCAACACGGCCGGGTAGACCACGACCATGACGAGCGCCAGACCGACGTACATGGCTAGCACAAACTTGCCCAGGGAACCGAGTGCATCCCATCCATAGGTGGAGACTGCCTTGCCGATGAGCGCGGCGGTGCCAATCGGCGCCAAGCGGATGATCCACCACAAGATGACCTGGATGACCTTCAGGAAGGACTCGGTGAACCTTAAGAAAGGGTCGGCGGCCTGTCCGGCTTTCACTGCCGCGATGCCGATTGCCAGCGAGATGACCAAGAGTTGCAAGGCACCGAAGCTCAAGGAAATATGATCTTCGGAAAGTGATCCCTGGAGGCCGAGGAAGTTACTTGGCAGCAACGACTGCAAGAAGGCTGTCCACGAGCCGGTGCTGGAAGGATCGGCGGCGGTGGAGGGATCGACGCTCGTTCCTACGCCTGGGCGCATGATGAGGGCGACTGCGATGCCGACGAGTACTGAGAAGAACGCGGTAATGGCGAACCATACCAACGTCGATACCGCCAGGGAAGCGGCGTTGGCGACTTTGCGCAGGTTAGCTACCGAGGTCACAACCGCAGCGAAGATCAGCGGCGGGACCATGACTTTCAGCAGTTGGACGTAGGCGGAACCAACCCCGGTCAAGGTCTGGGTGAGCAGGCCGGGGTTCTCTGGGTCGGTGTCGAGCCCTGCTGCGATAAAGCCCAGGATGAGGCCGATGATGAGACCGGCGATGACCTGGGCGCCAAAACCCGTGGCCCAACCGGGCAGCAGGTGACGGCGCGTGGTGGTGGAATTCATGAAAAGCCCTTCGAGTCTACTTCGACTAGTGCGAACCAGTCAGACTGAAAAATCTAGACTGCTCGGTTTGTACTCAGCACAACACATTAGCGCCTTCATTAATTCCCAGCAATGTCGCTCACCCTTGCCGCGGGCTTAAGGGATGCGCTTGGTCCAGGCCTCCGTCGCGTACTTGTCCTCGACAAGTTTTTCCGCCTTCTCAAGGGAAGCGGCGCCTAGAGTTCCCGGCTGTGCGCCATAACGCGTGGAAAACTCGTTGACCATGGTCTTGATGATCTCCTCTCGGCCCACGCCGGTCTGTCGTCGCAGGGGATCCACGCGCTTATTCGCGGAAGCGATTCCCTTCGAGGAAATCTTTACCTTGCCGGTACGCAAAACCTCGAGCATCTTATCCGCGTCGATGTCGTAGCTCATCGTGGTGTGATGCAGCACCGCACCACGCCGCCGCTTCTGCGCCGCGCCGCCAATTTTGCCGCCATCCGAGGTGATGTCATTGATGGGGACGTACCAGGCATTGACGCCGTGCTTAGCCAGCGCCGCGAGCACCCAGCGGTCGAGATAGGCGTAGGAATCCTCGTAGGAATAGCCCGCGACGAGGGATTCAGGCGCATAAATCGAGTAGGTGATGCAGTTTCCGCCTTCCATGAACATGGCACCCCCGCCCGACATCCGCCGCACCGTGGTGATGCCATGCTTGACGACGCCCTCCTCCTCCAGCTCGTTACAGTAGGACTGGTAGGAGCCAAAAACGACCGCCTTGTCGTCCCACTCCCACATGCGCAGGGTGGGGCCGCGCTTTCCTGTGGCGACCTCGTCGAGCAGGACCTCGTCCAAGGCGACGTTGACGGGAGTGGGCAGCACGCCCGGCTGCAGGATTTCCCAGTTGTGGTCAACGAAGTCGGTGCCTCCGGATACGGCCCGCTTGACAGCCACGGCAACATCTCGCGTGCTAAATCCGTGTAGGGCCACCGGGGGATCGGAGGCGATGCGATCGAGCGCCGAGTCGAGTCGCGCGGTGAGCGCGGGGGTGGAATCGGTGATGGAGGAGCCGGCCAGTGCGGGTGCCAAGGCTTCAAAAGCAGCCTCTGGTTCGAGGAAGAAGTCTCCCGAAATCTGCGCTGCGACGATAACATCGTTTTCAGTTTCGAGGTCCACTACCAGCAGTTTTCCTTCTGGTGCTTTGAGTTCAAAATGGAGGGGTGTAGACATACTTACTTCAACAATTCTCTCTGTATAAGTGTTCCGCTTTCGGCTTTCAATTCTAGCTGTAGAGCCAGCACAGCCCGCGGGTGAGGCCACCCTCCCAGGCCGCCATCTCGTGCGCGGTTGAGGTGACTTCAAGGCGGGAGTCCACTCCTGCGGCCTCCAGCTCGCGCGCGACTGCTGGAGTATGAATCTCCAGGCCCATTCCCTCGTTTTTTCCTACCGTCATAAACACGCGCGTGCCAGCAGCTGCTAGAGCTGCGGCTGCGCCGTTGTGCAGATCCTCTGCGATAGATTCTCCCGCCTGCGCAGAACCGTGCGGGAACCAGTAGCTACCGGAGTTGGAGACTATCCTGCGGCACAGCCCCGGTTGAGCAATTGCAATATCTAGTGAGGTCAGCCCTCCCAAGCTCTGGCCGCTGAGAACCCGATGCGCAGGTGAGTACTGGGGGAAATGGGGTAGGAGAGTATCGGCAATGAAGGAGCGCATCAGGGGTGAACGGGAGAGTTCGGCGACGCGGTTAGCTGCTGTATCGATAGCCGCGATGCGAAAGCGCGGGAGCTTTCCCGCGGCATGCAGCCGGTGCAATGCCGCATCGAGCGGAGTGCGGATCCAATGGTGGGCGTCGAAAAGCACAAGCAGCTCCGTGGCATAGGCGGGGCCGGCTAGGTACACCTGGCGGCCGTCCAATTCCTCTGTGGACCACTGCGTGAGCGCGTCCCCCGTCTCCCAGCCGGGGGCGGCAGGCGCGGCAGGCATGACTATGCGCCCGCTCTCGGTGGGCTCGCGGGGAGGGTAGCGGTACTCGAGACTGTTATCGCCCTCGACCACGTTCTGGTAAAGCTGCATCCAGCGCGTGCGCAGGTCAAAGCTCGGGGAGTCGGTGTCCTCAGTAGTGCTTGCCGTGGCGGCATCAACCGGCACGATGCGATAGCTGGCGCGCAGGTCCTCAGGGACATCCACGGTATCGCGCCAGTGGCCGTCGGCGCCGCGTTCCATGGTGTTCAGGCGGGCATTGTGGTGATTGTGAACGCCACCGATGTGGAGATAGACGCGCGCAGCGTCGAAGGTGGGAATCCACTCGAAGTTGAGGGGGATGGTCTTAGACATGCCCCTTAGTTAAGCATAGGCAAACCTAAATTGTAACTAGCGGCGGTGGTGACCCCCGCGGCCATTCTCACGCGCTTGGCGACGCGCGCGCACCCGCGCCGACTCCGAAGAAAAACGGCCAGGAACATCCGCGGTGGGCAAAGCACGCCAGGAGAGCTTGTCCTGTCGAGGCATCGCCTTCACGAGCGCGGCCAAGTCTGGGCTGGCCTGTGCGCGGGTAGGGCGCCTGCTTCCGTGCGGCAGGCTCGCGGCAAAGTCCGCAGCAGGCAGGGAGACCTCCCAGACCTCCGGCTGGCCTTCAACTGCGGGAGCGCTGATGGCGGCGCGCTCGGAAGGCACCCGCAGCGCGGGAATCGAGGGGGCAAAAAGCTCAGCGCCGGGCAGGGGCAAATCGACGCCGATCCTGCCTCCTGCGCAATAGGCGCGGGCCGCAAAGAACTCCGGCGTGCCCTCGGCACGCTGGACCATCTCCGCTACTTCTTGCAGGTCTCGCCCTCCCGGGATGAGCCCTATGACGTAGCCTTCTGCCGTTGCTAGTAGATCGCCATCTACGGAGTCGAGAGTGACAATCATCTGCTCGGTTCCCATGGCTTTTAGCTGCTGCGGGCTGAGGTCTCCCACCGAGGTGTCTATGAGATGTCCCATCCCGCCGTTTAACAAGGTGGACCCAGAGGGCTGATCGTTGTGGGGTACCTGCCACGGCCCGAGTCCGAGGCTAACGCCTACCTCAAGTTCTCCCTCGACGATTTCCACGGTGGCAACCGTGGCGGGCCGTAAGCCCGATGCCCGCACTCTAGCCAGCTGCGGGAACTCCGCGGCCTCCAATTCATCAAGGTAACCTATGCAGCCAAAGGCGCAGCGTATCCGCCAGCCCTTGGACAGAGAATCGGGCTCGAGCTGTGCCTCGAGGCTCACCGGCCCCTGCGCCAAACCTGGGATGTCCAAAGCGGCATTGAGCAACGGATGGTCGAGGATTGCAAGGTGCTCGACGCCAAAGTAGCTACTAGCCAGCGGGTAAAGAGCCATTATTCCTCCCAGCACTTGCTCATTGAGCTACGAACCTTAGTGCATGTCCACACCAGTCTAAGCCTACGCACCGTCGTGTCAGTAAAGAAGTCTTCCTGCATCCCGTCCTCTTGCGCCCCGAGTCCCGCACCTTGCGTCCCTTCGCGGGCACCGAGGCGAGGTTCTTGCGCGGCAAGTGTGCCGTGTGTGTACGCGAAGGGACGGGGCGGGTGAGCGTGGGGAGGGCTCTTAGCGCTTGGACCACAAATAGTGTGCTCCCCAGCAGGAGATGAGCAGCAGCGGCAACATCCACCACGGAGCATTGGTCAGCTCCCAGGCGATGGTGGCGGCGAAGAACGGTGCGCGCTGGGAGGCGGCAAGCACTGCGGCCGCGCCGATGAGGGCGAAGCCGGAGGTGGAGAGGGCGTCGGCTGGCAGGTGGGGCAGCGCCAAGGCGATGCAGGCTCCGAGGGCCGCGCCAGTGGCCAACGAAGGGGTGAGCGTGCCGCCGACGGCCCCTGCCCGCAGGCAGGCGACGGTCAGCAGCGGCTTGCACAAGGCAAGCGCCAGGAAAATCTGCCACGAGCCCGACTGGCTAAAGGCTAGCGCCACGATGCCGAAGCCGTTACCAAGCACCTGCGGCAGGATAAGCGCGGTACAGGCGACGCCGGTTGCTGCAAGCGCCGTTGCAAGCGGTAGGTACCAGCGCGCCGGGGTGTGATGCGCCGCTGCGTAGTCCGCACCTCGCCGGAAGAGGAATCCGAGTCCTCCTCCGGCCACGGCGGCGATTAGGGACCAGAGAGCCATCCAGAGCACATGTGTGGGCGTGGGGCTGGGGGAGGGGAAGCTATAGAAAGGACCGTTGCCCACCACCGGCCAGGTGGTAATGGCGGCGACAAGTGACATCGCTATCACCACCGCCAAATTGCGGCGGGACTTCTTTATTCGAAGCACCTCAAAGGCGAAGACCGCGCCGGCAAAGGGAATGTTGTAGACCGCGGCCAAGCCTGCAGAAGCGGCTGCGGCAAGCAACAAGCGGCGTTCAGAGTCAGGAACGCCGGCGGCGAGGTTGTACTGGATGCAGCCGGCGATTTGGCGCGGAGCTTTCTCTCTGCCGAGGGAACTGCCGGTGCCGACGGCGAGGAGTTGGAGTGCGCCGTCGCCAAGCGTGCGCAGGGCGGGCAAAGCTCCGCCGTCACGCAAAGCCTGCTCCGGGGTTCGGACGGGAGCACTGGCGCGCAGGGCCCACCAGCCTAAACCTGCGAGCAGGCCACCGATGGCGGCGGTGAGAACCATGGGCCAGCCACCATGTGGGGAGGCTGAGATGAGCAATTCCGCGCTAAAGGTGGTGGCCATGCCGGTCAGGCCGGCTCCGAGACCGCCGAGCACGGTCCACGCTGCCAGTGCTCTCAAGCGCATGGTGCTAAGAACTCGCCGCGGAGCGCTCGATTTCCAGCGCTTGCGCAGAACGGGCAGGCCGGGCGCGGCGGCCGCGCAGAGCCTGCAGCCCCATGACAATGGCGACGACGGCCGCGCCGATGATAAGCCCGCAGATCATCGACAGGCCGGTATCAACGAGCCAAGACAGAACGGAATTCTCTATGGATTGTCCGAGGTGATGGATGACTTCATAGGGCTGCGCCAAACCAAACTCGTGGGTTCCCTTGACCAGGATATGGCCGCCGACCCACAGCATGGCGAAGGTTCCGATGACTCCGATGGTAGAGAGGACGAAAGGCATGCCCTTGACTAGCGCGGTGCCGAGCGCGGAGGTGCCCTGGCCACGCCTGAGCATGCCGAGGCCGATATCATCCATCTTGACCAGAACGCCTACGGCGCCGTAGACGCCCAAGGTCAAGATGATGCCGACGACGATGAGCGTGGCCAGCCGCAGCCAGAAAGGCTGGTCGAGCACCTCATTGAGGGAGATGACCATGATCTCTGCGGAGAGGATGAGATCAGTCCTGATGGCCGAGCGTACGAGGCGGTTCTCCGCGTCTTTAGCAGACTCGTTGGCGTGCTCCTCGTCATGCTCGCCAGTGTGGCCTGGTCGAAAGAAGTGATAGATCTTCTCCGCGCCTTCGAAGCACAGGTAGGTGCCGCCAAGCATGAGGATCGGGGTCAAGGCCCAAGGGGCTAACCAGGACAGCAGCAGGGCGATGGGCAAGATGATGATGAGCTTGTTGACCAAGGAGCCCTTGGTGATGCGCCAAATCATGGACAGTTCACGAGCGGGCGAGACGCCGTCGACGTACTGAGGGGTGACAGCGGCGTCATCGACGACGACGCCGGCTGCCTTGATAGAGGTTTTGCCGGCGAGACTGGCGACGTCGTCAGCGCTTGCGGCAGCGGTGCGGGCGATGAGAGCGACGTCATCGAGCAGCGCTAAAAGACCACCTGACATGGTGAGATTCCTTCGGTCATGAAGAGCTAATTTTAGGTACCGCGTCTACTTTAGCCAAGGCTAGCCGCGAGCGCCCTAGGGAGCAGGGAAAAGCTCGACGTGATCTGCCCACGTTAAGGGAGCTCCGGCGCTGGCGAGCCAGGCCATGGCATCATCGCCGTGGCGGGTGATTCCTTCGACCGCGTTGAGGGTGGCCTCAATGGCCTTTTCCGCGTCCGCTGCAGTGATGTATCCGGTAGAGGTGGCAGCGGCGAGCTCGTCAATGTCTACGACCTCGACTGGTTCACCCGTGTTGGAAATGAGATCCACGTAGAGATCACGCGTGGTCCACACACCATCGCGCTGGGTGGTTTCGGCCACGTCGAGGTAGAACTCCTGGTGCTCTTCAATGCCTGGGCGAAAGTGGAAGATATTGGCGCGCAGTCCGAGGCCAGGCAGCAGCCAAGACTCGAGGTAGCCAAAGCGTGGGTGGTCTGCGCCGCGGGCCATGTAAAGGCCGAAGTCAGTCTGGCGGTAGACATCGACCTCGCGTACGAAGCCTTTGGGATCGATGTTAACCGAGCCTTCGACGTCGAAGGTCTCCCGCTTGACGGGGTGAAGATCCACGCCAGCCATCTACTTGACCTCGAAGAATGCGGCAGTAGGAGCAAAGGCACAGGAGGCGTCTTGAGTATTGACGGAGCCCTCCAGGAGCCCGACGACGGTGCCCTTTCCGGTGGCGGCGCGACCCGAAACGGTGGTGGGCCCGTCGGCGTTGATTCCGTTATTGAATAGCGGGGTGATGCCTGCTTGGAGGGTGTCGATATTAAACCAACGCACGTGCATTCCGCCCTGGTCAGCGGCAGCGGGGGAGGTGCCGAGCGCAGTGAAGAGGAACACGCTCTCGCCCTCACCGGCGCCGGGGGCGGGGATTTGCGTGGGGCCGGGCACGGCAATAGCCGAGCCCATGGCGTCCGATTGTCCGCCGATGCACTTGGCAGACACGGTGGGCCAATAGAACTGACGGAATTCCGGGCCGGGACCGTCTACCAAGGCCGGTCCCTGGCCGGCGCCGCCCTCTCCGAGGCTGAAGGCTAGTGCGGAGAGGATGGCGTTGCGGGCGTCCAGCGGGATCCAGGGCTGCGCCGCGAATGCGCGTATACGTTCTTGAGTCTCGGGGTTAGGGCGACCGAGCTCGTCGAGGGGGCTGTTGGCCGAGAGCGAGGCGCTGATGGCCTGCAGGTCGGGGGCAGATGCTTGAGCGGGAGAGAACAGGGGCGAGGCGATCCCGATGAGAGCCGCGGTGGTTGCAGCAACGATGCCGACTCGGGCGGGAAAGCGCGTGGAGAGGGTAGCTGTGCTCACGGTTTATCAGGATCCTTGGAAAAGTAGGGTATGAATTGTTGCGGAAAACACTCTCGCGGCAAATGGGCCGGCGACGCATGCGTGACGCCGCTGCGGATCTGCCTTAACGTGCGTCACAATAGTATCTACTGCAACAGTATTCACTTTTTCGGCGTAGTCAAGTGAAAACATGACCACTACGTCATATTTCGTGCGGAGCCGCAATTGTGTTACACGGGTGGTGCGCGGGGGAAAGTAGCTTTCCCAATGCTGCGATATCTGGGTTTTCGGAGTAGTGTTGGTGCCCGTTCTAAAACCTATAGGCGCACCGCGCTTGCTGATCCTTAAAAGGAGCACCCCACTAGTGACTAATACCGAGTTCCGTAACGTCGCCATCGTCGCGCACGTCGACCACGGCAAGACCACCCTCGTCAACGGAATGCTTGAGCAGTCCGGCGCTTTCGGTGACCACGGCGAACACACGGATCGAGTCATGGACTCCAATGACCAGGAGCGCGAGCGCGGCATCACCATTCTGGCGAAGAATACCGCCATTACCCGCAAGGGCCTGGGCAAAGACGGTGGCGATCTCATCATCAACGTCATCGACACCCCGGGCCACGCCGACTTCGGCGGCGAAGTTGAGCGCGGTATCTCGATGGTGGACGGCGTCGTCCTGCTTGTTGACGCCTCTGAGGGACCCCTCCCACAGACCCGCTTCGTCCTTACCAAGGCCCTCGAAGCCAAGCTTCCCGTCATCATCTGTGTGAACAAGACCGACCGTCCCGATGCCCGCATCGACGAGGTTGTCTCCGAGTCCCAGGACCTGCTGCTGGAAATCGCAGCCGGCCTCGACGATGAGGACGCAGCTCTGGCTGCTGAGGATCTCCTCGACCTGCCAGTTCTTTATGCATCCGGCCGCGCAGGTGTTGCCTCAACCGTCAACCCGGGCGATGGAAACGTTCCCGAGGGCAAGGACCTCCAGCCTTTGTTCGACGTGATTTACCACGTCTTGCCGGAGCCCTCCGCAAACGCTGATGCACCGCTGCAGGCGCACGTCACCAACCTTGACTCCGATGACTTCCTCGGCCGTATTGCGTTGCTGCGCATCTACGCCGGCAAGATTCGCAAGGGTCAGCAGGTGGCCTGGATCCACTATGACGAAGATGACAACGAGCACATCAAGACCGTTAAGGTCGCCGAGCTGCTGCGTACCGTCGGCTTTGAGCGTCAGCCCACCGAGGAAGCTATTGCTGGCGATATCGTTGCCATCTCCGGTATCTCCGACATCATGATCGGTGACACCATCGCCGATCCGGAGCACCCCGTCGCTTTGCCGCGTATCACCGTTGACGAGCCTGCTATCTCGATGACCATTGGCGTTAACACCTCTCCTCTGGCCGGTCAGGGCGGCGGCGATAAGCTGACCGCGCGTGTCATCAAGGCTCGCCTCGAGCAGGAGCTCATCGGTAACGTGTCCCTGCGCGTCCTGCCCACTGAGCGTCCTGACGCTTGGGAGGTCCAGGGCCGCGGCGAGATGGCGCTGTCCGTTCTCATCGAGTCGATGCGCCGTGAAGGCTTCGAGCTGACCGTGGGCAAGCCGCAGGTTGTTACTCAGGTCATCGATGGCAAGACCATGGAACCCTACGAGATCCTCACCATCGATTCCCCCTCGGAGTTCCAGGGTGCCATCACTCAGCTGCTGGCCGCCCGCAAGGGCCAGATGCAGGCCATGGATGTCCGCGAAGGAAATTGGGTGCGCATGATCTTCCGTGTGCCCGCTCGTGGCCTCATCGGCTTCCGTACCCAGTTCCTCACGGAGACCCGCGGCGCCGGTATCGCTAACTCCATCGCCGATGGTCTCGATGTGTGGGCCGGAGACATCAAAGCCCGCGCTACCGGTTCCTTGATCGCAGACCGTTCCGGCCAGATCACCGCTTATGCGCTGATGCAGCTCTCCGATCGCGGCGACTTCTTCGTCGAGCCGGGCACCGAGGCTTATGAAGGTATGGTCGTCGGCGCGAATAACCGCGACGAGGACATGGACATCAACATCACTAGGGAGAAGAAGCTGACCAATATGCGCTCGGCCACCGCCGACGCCACGGTCACCCTGGCCAAGGCTCGCAACCTCTCCCTTGAAGAGGCTCTCGAGTTCTGTGGCAACGATGAGTGCATTGAGGTTGCCCCGCACGTGCTGCGCGTGCGCAAGGTCGACCTCTCCGCCACCGATCGTAAGCGCGCTGCTGCGCGCGCAAAGCAGCTCAAGAAGTAAAGAACCCTTAACGCTCAAGCGGCATCCTCGTCTTATCGGCGGGGGCGCCGCTTTTGGTGTCTTGTGTCCTCCACCGCGACTAGAGTGGTGCAGGAAAGATCGGGAGACAGCAGAATTGGCAGAGAAATGGAGGCTACCCGTGCGCACAACGCTCGGTGTTCTATGCGTGTCGGCGGTCATAGCGCTGAGCGCCTGTTCAGCGAACCCGGGACCCCCTCCTGTTGTACAGGAAGAGGATAAGGATTCTTCGGCCAACTCTACGGCTACCTCGACCACACCCGCGCCGGAGGAAGAACCAGCGCAGACCCGTTCCACTGTGGCCATCGGGGTCGACCCTTTGCGCGGCGGCCTGAACCCGCACCTGGTAGCAAATAACTCCGAGTTGGTGTCGCAGATTTCTGATCTGGTTCTTCCTTCTGCCTTCCACGGCGAACAGATGGACTCCGATGTTTTGGAGTCGGCGGAGGAGATTCCGGCTCCGGAGGGCGTCGTCCAGCGCGTGCGCTACACCATTGCCTCGCCCGCGCAGTGGTCGGATGGGACGCCCATTAGCGGCGCGGACTTCGACTACCTGTGGAAGCACGTGAGCGCGACGGCCGGCGTCAACAACGCGGCGGGGTATAGGGCGATTTCTGCCGTGCGTACCACTGAGGGCGGCCGAGTCGTCACGGTGGATTTTAAGGAGCGCTTGGCGGAGTGGAAGCTGCTTTTTAATGACCTTTTGCCCTCTCACCTTCTGGAGAATTACGATTTCAACTCGGCTTTATCCAATGGCATCCCAGCCTCAGCCGGGCGCTATCTCGTCGAGAACGTCGATCGTGGACGCGGCGTCATCACCCTTAACCGCAATGACCGTTTCTGGGGCCAGAACCCAGCCCAGATCGACGTCATCCAGCTGCGCTCGGTGCGAGACTCCACCCAGGCGGTCAATATGCTGCGTTCGGGCCAAGTCGGCTTTGTCGATCTAACGCCCCAACAGACCAGCCTGGAGGCCCTAGGGCTGCTCGACGGCGTCACCGCCGCCCCTATAACTCGTCCCCGGCAGCTGCGCCTGCACTTATCCGCCCAACCCGGAGCACTCCCGGAGGAAGGAGAGCGGCGTGCGCTTGCCTCTTATATTGATACTGCACAGGTGGCTAGGCTGTCCTCTGGGCGCGCATCCGAGCTTAAACCCGGGGCTAACCCGGTAAGCAGAGATGTTGATCATCTTCCTCTGCGCGAGCGGGCAGGCCGCCAGCCCATTCGCATCGCGGCTGATCCCACAGACGCCCTGGGGCTGCAAGCCGCGCACGTTATCGTGGACGTGCTCGCGGAGCAGGGGATTGACGCTGAAGTTGTCAGCGAGCGCCTCACCACCATCACCTCGGATCTTTTGCCCAATGGTCGCGTGGATGGAGTCATCACCTGGGAGGATACCGCAGTGAACTCGATTTCCCTTGCCAGTCTTTTTGATTGCGCAAAGCAACAACCGCTGGCTGGAGACCTCTCGGGATATTGTCCCGCAGACGCTGCGAAAGAAAAAGTGGACATTTTATCCGGACAGGTATCTACGGAGTCTGCTCAGAAGACCGCGCAGGATCTCAACTCAGCTCAAGTGCTCTACGTTCCCCTGTTTGATGAGGTTAGAGTGCACGCGCTTGGCCGAGGTATCGTGGGTCCTGGCCAAAGCATTGAGGATTGGGAGCAAGGTTTGGTTACCGCCCCGAGTTGGAGGATCGATGAAGAATAGAGACCTAAACGGTCGCCGCGTCGTGGCCGTTTTTGCCCACCCCGATGATGAAACGCTTTTTATGGGAGGCACCCTCGCTGACCTCGCCGCCCGCGGTGCGGACGTCACGGTTATCACCGTCACGCTCGGCGAGTTAGGGGAGATCATCGGAGAGCCCTACCAGGGCCTCATCGCCTCCGATCAGCTCGGCGGATACCGTGCTGCCGAGCTGGCGCACGCCTTGGGGGCGCTGGACGTGCACGGGCTGCAGCTGGGAGGGTTTGGCTTCTTCCACGATTCTGGAATGGCTGGCTCGCCGGACCACGACAACCCGCGCGC
Organism: Corynebacterium sp. UBA4397; assembly: GCF_002390965.1. NCBI lineage: Bacteria > Bacillati > Actinomycetota > Actinomycetes > Mycobacteriales > Corynebacteriaceae > Corynebacterium > Corynebacterium sp. UBA4397. Next base: position 170,954 of record NZ_DGRD01000001.1, on the reverse strand, counting down.
CTTGGTCAACCGTATCGACGAGGCGGTCGCGCTCTTGCGCGAACAATTCGCTATCCTCGCCCCCGATGTTATCTTTACCTTCGGGCCAGACGGTGGTTACGGGCACCCCGATCACATCGCTGTGAATCAGGCAGTGCACCGCGCCGCTGCGGATGAGCAACGCATCTGGTGGCCGGTATTCGAGGCCACAGCCATCGACGAAGCTCTAGAGGCTGTCGAGCCTCCGCTCGGCTGGTCTTTGCCGGACCGCGCCTATTTGGATAACTTCACCAACTCGGGCGCGGACGTGGTCTACCAACTACCCGCAGCGGCTTTTGCCGCCAAGCGCGCGGCAATGAGTGCACATGCCACACAGATCTGGGTGGCGGACGGTACCGTTACTCGGGTGAATCCGCACGCCGCCTTCGCTGGCCTGCGTAATCCGGGCCTGGCCCCGGCAGCCTACGGATTGTCCAACCTTTTAGTCATGCCGCTTCTTGACAGCGAACACTTCCAGCTGGGTAACGGTTCTGCTTCCCACGTCGTGGTGGAGCCATGTTAGTGCGCAAAGACTTTGATCGCGCGGAGGTAGTGACCGGCATCCTCTGGTTGTGCATCGGGGCGCTGCTTTCGCTGTTCTTGGAGGCTATCTACCTCACCGCGCGTATCCCGCTGCCTGGGGGAGCGAGCGTCATTTTCCCCGTGACGATTCTCATCGCTTTCTGGTTTAACAGTGTGTTAACTCGCACAGCAAAACTTTGGAGTGATAGTGCCTACATCGTTGCTTTACCTTTGGTGGCGTGGATCGCGGGCTATGGCGTTTTCCTGCTGCTAGCTGCCACGAGCGGAGACCAAGTGCTGGCCAGTAGCGTTCGCTCCTTGTTGCTGTTATTCGCCGGGATAGTGGGGGGCGTTTGGCCTTTCTTCCGACAAAAGTGACATACTAATAACCATCCCAAAACCCGTGAGAACAGGAAGTTTTAGCACCCCATGACTTACACAATCGCCCAGCCTTGTGTTGACGTGATGGATCGAGGCTGCGTCGAAGAATGCCCGGTCGATTGCATCTACGAGGGTAAGCGTTCGCTTTACATCCACCCCGACGAGTGCGTTGATTGCGGCGCCTGCGAGCCCGCCTGCCCCGTCGAGGCAATCTTCTACGAAGATGACGTTCCCGATGAGTGGATCGCATACAACGATGCCAACGCCGCCTTCTTCGACGACCTTGGCTCCCCAGGGGGAGCGGCCGCGCTCGGACCGCAGGACTTTGACGTCCCGATGATTGCCGCCCTTCCCCCCCAAAACCAGGAGTAAACATGTCACGTACCGCTCTGGGCTCCGTCCTTCCGGACTTTCCCTGGGACTCGCTTGCTGGTGCCAAAGCACAGGCACAGCAGCATCCCGGAGGAATCGTCGACCTATCGGTGGGCAATCCTGTTGACCCGGTAGCGCCAGGCGTACAGCTCGCGTTGTCCGCAGCGGCAGAGGCTCCGGGCTATCCGCAGACTGCAGGCACGCCGGAGCTGAGGGAGGCCATAGCCCAGTCGCTCAAGCGGCGATACGGTATGGAGCCCGGGGCGGTACTGCCAGTTATCGGCACCAAGGAAGCGATTGCCTGGCTACCCACTCTGCTGGGCATGCGCGGGCAGACGGTTGCTTTCCCCACCGTGGCCTATCCCACCTATGAGGTCGGTGCGCTCATCGCAGGCGCCACGCCATTGCGCGCAGACAAAGACTTCGCAGACGCCTCGCTGGTGTTTATCAACTCGCCTTCGAACCCGACTGGCAAGGTCCTTTCCCTCGAGGAGCTCAAGGATATCGTCTCCTGGGCCCGCACCCATGGCGCGATCATTGCCTCCGACGAGTGCTATATCGGGCTCGGCTGGAACGATGAAAAGCAGCCGATCTCCATTCTGGATCCCCGCGTCAGCGGCGGAGACAACACAGGCCTTATCGCGATGCACTCGCTGTCGAAGTCCGCGAATATGGCCTCTTACCGCGCGGGATTCTTTGCGGGGGATGAAAAGCTCATCGCCGAGTTGCTCGAGGTACGCAAGCACGCGGGGCTTATCGTTCCCGGCCCGATCCAGGCAGCCATGGTCGCCGCCTTGAATGATGATGATTCCGAGGCGCTTCAAAAGCAGCGCTACGCCGCTCGGCGGGCGAAGCTGATGCGTGCCCTCATCGAAGCCGGTTTTGACATCGAGCATTCGGACGCTGGTCTCTATCTTTGGGCCACCCGCGGCGAGGACTGCCGCGATACCATCGATTGGTTGGCGCAGCGTGGCATCTTGGCCGCCCCCGGAGATTTCTACGGCCCGGCGGGTCAGAAGTTCGTGCGCATTGGGCTCAACGGCACCGATGAACGCGTGGACGCAGCCGTTTCTCGCCTGGCTTGATTGGCTCTCGCGAGGGAATCTCGCCGCGCAAGACAGTGCTCCACGGCATCGTCCCGCCCAGCCCACAGTACTGGGCGGCGCGCGCTGGCGATTCGCCCTTTGCCTCGGGGGAGCTTCTTCGCCCCGGAACCGTGCTCCCCAAGCCCATTCCGGCGTGGTACCACCCGGATGTCCCGCCCGAGCGGCCCATTCCGTACACCTACCGGCACCTGCTTGTCGACGACGACCTTATCGTCGTCGACAAGCCCCACTTCCTGCCCACGACCTCTAACGGGCGCCTTGTGCGCGAGACCCTCCAGACGCGCCTGCGGGTGGAGTTCGGGGAAGATGACATCGTCCCTTTGCATCGTCTTGACCGCCTGACCAGCGGGGTAGTGGTGTGCTCGCGTAGGCCGGCCACGCGTGCGGCCTATCAACGGATCTTTTTAGAAGGCGCGGCGCGTAAGTATTACCGGGCCTTCGTCAAGCGGCCCCTATACGTCGATGGCAGCGTGGAGCTGCGTCTGCTCAAGACCCCGGGACGGCGGCAGGTCAAGGTCGACGCCGCAGGCAAGCGGGCAGTGACCCGGCTGCGTGCTGCGGGTAATGAAGTAGACCTATGGCCGGAGACGGGGCGGACGCATCAGCTGCGGGTCACCCTGGCGCATCTGGGTTCTCCCATCGTGGGGGATGATACCTATCCCGTCGATACCGGGCTGGACCTTTATGACTTCCGGCAGCCTCTGTTGCTGCAGCATGCTGCGATTAGTTTCACAGATCCACTAACGGGCGCGCCCCGTGAATTTGTTTCAAAGTGGCCCTTGCAGAGTACACTCAAATAGCTAATGTAAGAGAACCTGGAAGGATACCGAATGGCTGATCTCAGTCTCGCGCGCCTCGCCACCAATTTCGGGCAATTCCTGAAGTTTGGCATCGTCGGTGGGTCAGGGACCTTGGTCAACCTGCTAGTAGTCTTCCTTTCGAAGAAGATTGCTTGGTGGACCGCTGGCATCACTTACCAGGATGCTTTCATGAATCTCTTTGGTTCGGTATTCCACATCCGCTGGTACCACGTTTTTATGACCATTGCTTTCATCGTGGCGAATACCTGGAACTATCAGATTAACCGCATGTGGACCTTCAAGTCCGTGAGCAGATACTCCTGGGTCCGCGGCTTTTTTCCTTTCTTGCTCACGGGGCTCGGGGCTTTCGTAGTCAGCCAGATCATCATGACCTTGCTGATGAACCCCGTTTCACCCATTGGCCTTCCGGATCATATTTTCGACGATTCCACCGGCCTGCGCACCAAGCTCTATTGGGGAACCGCCATTTCCATCATCGTGGCTATGCCATTTAACTTCGTCATCAATAAGCTGTGGACCTTCCGCTCCAAGCCCAAGGCTCCCGTCGTAGTCTCGGACGTTAATCCGCGTTAGTTTCGCCTTCTTTCGGCCCTTCACCCTCTCCTCCGTCCTCTGCTTCGCCCCTTCGCGGGCGCGGAGGAGAGGAATTTGCGCGGAAGTTTGCCTTTCTGTGCCAGCGAAGGGGCACGCTGGGCGGACTCGCAACTAGAAGCGGGCCAACCTAAAGGCAAGCATGCCAATGCCAGGCCGGACTGAGCGCGGAGAAAGGCAGTCGCGGATTCAGTCGGCGTTTCTGTTCAACCGCACAGATAATTTGCGCTATCACCTCATCGAAGTGATAGCGCACGCAATCTGCTGTAAAGCGCAGCACGGTACATCCTGCCAATGTAGCAGCATTAGCCTTCAAGCGGTCCTTGACAAAGGATCGGTGGTCACTGTGATGAGTGAAACCGTCAATTTCCACCAAGACTCTTCCTATCCGCAGGTCAAAGCGGTACCCGGCGATGCTTTGATTATGGGCTACCTTGAGTCCTGTGCGTTTGAGCCGCCGCGAAACTGAGACCTCCGGTGGGCTATCCGCGCCTATCGCGCACCGGCGAATCGCGGCTTGTACTCCCGCGGGCACGCGACGCATTCTGCGCTTATCCCGCTCCAGTCGCTGCGGCCCCTCCTTGCCGCGGTAGTGTTGCTCGAGCATCGAATCGCAGCCCCGCGGGACCTTCCGGGCGGCCCATAGAGGCTCGATGACTGGCCACGCGCCGTGGCGGCTCACCGCGCGCAGCCTGGAGCGCGTTACTTTAAAGCCCGGACCCGCAATCGTGCGCGGCCCTTCGGCCTCCAGCGGGAAAGTCAGCCTCTTTCCGAGAAAAATCTCAGAGGCAGTCTTGCCTGTAAAAGCAATTCGCACCAGCCCAACGACCAGCGCCCGCGCCACAGCCGCGGCGTCCACCTTGCCCTCCACAAAAATGCCGCGGTGGATGCGATGGAGCGTACCTTCCGCCACCTTTTTAGCGAGGGCGCGCTTGCCGACGCCGCTCTCCCTTAACATTGCCGTAGTCCATACCCCCATATCAGCAAGGCTATGCCTCGGCTTTGAGCGAGAGCAATGCCGAGATCGTGCCCTGTGGATAACTTCCCAGACGCATCTGGCGCTAACAAGCCACTGCTTCTACTCGCCACCTCCCGCCGAGACCCTCCCCGCCGGCCCGAGTTGCGCCTTCGCGAGCACACAGGGCGGATGGGCAACACAAAAATCCGCCCCCCGTGCCCGCGAAGGGACACTTGGAGGCGGAAGGCTGGAGGCGGAAGGCAGAAGGAGCAGGGTCCGCAGGGGAGCGGCTCTAGTTCTTGTGCAGATCCTGGTTCAGCGCGACGGCAGCGGTCTTCCACTCGACGGCCTCGACTGCACCGCTGACAGAGTTGCGGCGTAGAACGAAGCCGGAGCCTCCGGAGAGCTGAGAGCCCTTAACCGTTGTGCCTTCCTCGACACCGAGAACCTCGGCGACCTTGCCGTGCACGGTGATCTTGGTGCCGGCGGTGACGTAGAGGCCGGCTTCGACAACAGCGTCGTCCCCAAGCGAGATGCCGATGCCTGAGTTGGCGCCGAGTAGGCAGCGCTTGCCAAGCGAGATGACTTCCTTGCCGCCGCCGGAGAGCGTGCCCATGATGGAGGCTCCGCCTCCGACATCAGAGCCGTCACCGACAACGACACCAGCCGAAACACGGCCCTCGATCATGGAGGTACCAAGCGTGCCGGCGTTGTAATTGACAAAGCCTTCATGCATCACGGTCGTGCCCTCGGCGAGGTAGGCGCCGAGGCGGACGCGGTCGGCGTCGGCAATGCGTACGCCGGTGGGAACGACGTAGTCGACCATGCGAGGGAACTTGTCTACAGAGAAGACAATGACTGGACCGCGCGAGGCGAGACGCCCGCGCACCATCTGGAAATCAGAAACGGCACAGGGGCCGTAGTTGGTCCAGACAACGTTGGCGAGGTGGCCGAAGATGCCGTCGAGGTTCAGTCCGTGAGGCTTGACTGCGCGGTGGGAGAGTAGGTGGAGACGCAGATAGACATCGTAGGTGTCGACGGGAGCGTCATCGAGGTCGGCGATGGAAGTCTCCACGGCGACGCGAGCGACGCCGCGCTCCTCATCGGGGCCTGCCAGCGCTGCGAACTGCTGTGGCGTCTCGGAGAGACGAACCGTTCCGGTCTTTTCTAACGACTGGTCGGTGTGGACCGCGGGGAACCAGACATCGAGGACCGTTCCGTCGTGAGTGATGGTGGCCAAGCCGCGTGCGGATGCTGAAGTCATAGAAATTAAGAGCCTTAGTCAAGATGGAAAGTAGTCACAGAAAAGCATACACACCTAGGCGGGGACGTCGTTCCTTCGCACGCTGGGCACGAGGAAGGAGACGACGACCAAAGCCAACGTCAAGACAGCGACGGCGACAACCTGGTTGCGTGCTGTGGGGTCTAAGAGCATCAAGATGAGTAGTGCGGCTATAGCAAGGAGGGTGAACAGCGGCAGCCACGGGAAGCCGATGACGCGCAGGGTGGAAAGCTCGCCACGCTCCTTGAGGATGGGATGCAGCTTGAGATAAGAGCAGACGATGAAGATCCAGATGACAAGCAGGCAACCGCCGACGGCGTTGAACAAGAAAGCCAGCAGTCCAGGCGGGTTCCAGTACTGGAGCGCGACGGAGCCGAAAGCAAAGATCATCGACAGGGTGACTGCGGCTACGGGCGAGCCCGAGTTATTACGCTTGAGCAGAAGCTTAGGCGCGGAGCCGTCACGAGCCATGTCAAAGACGAGGCGCGAGGTGGCATAGATTTGCGCGTTAAACGCTGAAAGCAGCGCGAGCGCGATGATGACTTCCATGAAACCAGCAGTGAAGGGCACCTGGGCGGCCTCGAGCACGAGGGTGAAGGGGGAGTCCGCAGCGACGTCGGCGTCGCGGATGGAAGCAAAAGGCAGGACCATGGTGATAACGAGGACCGAACCGATGTAGAAGACCATGATGCGGAAGATGACCGCGCGCACCGCAGTGGCGACGTTGTTGGCTGGGTCCTCGGACTCGGCAGCGGCGATGGTCACGAGCTCGATGCCACCAAAGGCGAAGGCCACAGCCAAGAGCCCCGCAGCGAAACCGGGCATGCCATTGGGCATGAAGTTCTCGGTAAAGTTCGCCCCGGCGCGATCGAGGTCTAGGCCGGGTAGGGCCCCGAAGAGCATCAGGAGGCCGATGAGCAAGAAGCCGATGATGACCGCGACCTTGATGATGGCGAACCAGAACTCGAACTCGCCGAAGCCGCGGACGGCGGCGAAGTTGACTACCGCGAAGAACACCACGGCGATAAGCGCGGGTATCCAGGGGGCTACACCGAACCATGAGGAGATGATGGCCGCGGCGCCGGTAATTTCAGCGCCCATGACCATGACGAGCATGAACCAGTAGAGCCAGCCCATGGTGAACCGTGCCCAGCCGCCAAAGGCCTGGCCAGCGTAGGTGGAGAAGGAGCCGAGAGAAGGCCGAGCAGCGGCCATCTCTCCGAGCATCCACATGATAATGGAGACGAAGGCGCCCGCTACGGCGTAGGAAATGAGCACCGAGGTGCCGGAGACTTGGACACCGAGGCCCACTCCGAGGAAGAGTCCGGCACCCACTGCGGAGCCGAGCCCCATCATTGTCAGATGCCTAGTTTTGAGCCGCTGCGCGTTATCAGCCATGTCTGCCTGCCCTTTTAAAACAAAAAATGAATATCTATGGGTACCTTACACAATGCAATGAGGCCGCGAGGGCAGTATTATCGCGGCTTGTGACCATTAATCTTCTTGCAGACCCCATCCAACTCACCGCTCAGCTCGTCGACATAGCTAGCCCTTCTCATCATGAGGAGGAAATAGCCGATGCGGTCGAGGAGGCGTTGCGCGCCCTCGATCAGCAGAAAGTCGAGGTCGTCCGCCACGGCAACACCGTGTGCGCACGTACCAAGCGTGGCCTCGAGTCACGGGTCGTGCTGGCGGGGCACATCGATACCGTCCCCATCGCCGATAACGTGCCTCATCACTTCGAGGCCGACATCATGTGGGGTTGCGGCACCGTGGATATGAAGTCTGGCATGGCCGTCTACCTGCACGCTTTTGCAACTTTGTATGATTCGCCGGAGTTGAGCCACGATCTCACCCTCATTGCTTATGAGGGCGAGGAGGTCGCCACGGAATTTAACGGGCTGGGCCACCTTCAGGCGGATCACCCGGAGTGGTTGGCAGGAGACATCGCCTTGTTGGGTGAGCCTTCTGGGGCCATGATTGAGGCTGGCTGCCAGGGCACGATTCGCCTGCGCGTTACGGCGCATGGCACCAGGGCTCACTCGGCTCGGGCGTGGTTGGGCTCGAACGCGGTCCATACGCTCGCGCCGGTCATGATGAACGTGGCTACTTATCGGCCCCGCGAGGTCACCATCGACGGCTGCACGTACCGCGAGGGCCTCAACATCGTGCACGTCGAGGCGGGGGTGGCAACCAATGTCATCCCGGATGAGGCCTGGATGTTCGTGAACTTCCGCTTCGCCCCGGATCGCAGCGTAGATGAGGCGATGGGGCATGTGCGTGAGGTTCTCGGCACCCACGATAAGGTCGAGATCACGGTCGATGATGTGGCGGGTGGGGCCTTGCCCGGCCTGGGTCAGTCTGCGGCTCGCGCGCTTGTCGATGCCGTTGGCGGCAACGTCCGCGCCAAGTATGGCTGGACAGACGTGGCGCGCTTTTCCGAGATGGGAACCCCCGCAGTCAACTTTGGCCCCGGCGATCCCGGTTTTGCACATAAGAAAGACGAACAAGTCCCCGTCTCTCAGATTACGCAGGTCGCAGACGTGTTGACCCGCTACCTTACGGCATAAGGAGCACACCTTGACCCCCGAACAGCTACGTTTCCTGCGCGGCCCGATGCTGCTGCGCTCCGAGGGAGACCAAGAATCAACCTATGATCAGCGCCTGCTCGAGTCCGGTTCGGATCATGAGTGGCAGCACGCCGATCCTTGGCGCGTGCTGCGGATCCAAGGCGAGTTCGTCGCGGGATTCGATGCGTTGGCCAGCCTGCCCAAGGCAGTCACCGTGTTTGGTTCCGCTCGGACCGCCACCGACCACCACGATTATCAGCTTGGTGTTGAGGTGGGAAAGCAGCTCGCCCAGGCCGATTACGCTGTCATCACAGGCGGCGGCCCCGGACTCATGGAGGCTGCCAACCGTGGCGCCCACGAGGCCAATGGCCTCTCGGTGGGGTTGGGAATCGAGTTGCCGCACGAGCAAGGACTCAACGAGTACGTCGATCTGGGCCTCAACTTCCGCTACTTCTTCGCGCGCAAGACCATGTTCTTGAAGTACTCGCAGGCCTTTGTCTGCCTGCCCGGCGGATTGGGGACCATGGATGAGTTCTTCGAGGTCTTGTGCATGGTGCAGACCAAGAAGGTCACGAACTTCCCCATGGTGCTCATCGGCACGCAGTTCTGGTCTGGCTTGGTCGAATGGATGGAAAAGACTCTGGCAGACGGCGGATACATCCATGAGCACGACCTAGATCTCTTCCTCGTTACGGATGATCCGGCCGAGGCCGTGGAGCACATCGTCCGCCGGCACAGCGTGCTCAGCGATAAGCGCATTAAGGATTTCAATTGAGCCTGGCCACGGTGATGGCGATTGTTAATCGCACGCCTGACTCCTTCTATGACAAGGGCGCAACATTCGGTCTCGACACTGCGCTGCAGCGCTGTGACGAAGTAATCGCCGCCGGTGCGGGCATTATTGATGTCGGCGGGGTCAAGGCCGGGCCGGGGGAGGCAGTAGATGCGCAGGAAGAGATCGACCGCGTCGTGCCCATCGTCACCGCGGTCCACCGCAGACATCCCAGCGCGCTAATCTCGGTCGATACCTGGCGGGCGAGCGTCGCACAGGAGGCAATTGCCGCAGGAGCAGGGCTCATCAATGACACCTGGGCCGGATGGGACCCAGAGCTCGTCGAGGTCGCGGGGCACAATCGCGTCGGTTACGTATGCTCGCACACCGGTGGCGCCGTGCCGCGCACGCGCCCCCATCGCGTCCACTACGACGATGTCGTCGCCGAAGTGATAGCGGAGACAACGAGGCAGGCCGAAAGGGCCGCGAGCCTGGGCTGTCCGGAGGCTCTCACCTTCATCGACCCAACGCACGATTTTGGCAAGAATACTTTCCACGGGCTGGAGCTTCTGCGCCGAGTAGAGGAGTTGGTAGCAACTGGGTGGCCGGTGCTCATGGCGCTATCGAATAAGGACTTCGTCGGCGAAACGCTGGATCGCCCCGTGGGCGAACGCCTCGCTGGCACCTTGGCCGCTACAGCGTGGTGCGCCGCCCGCGGAGTCGCGGCCTTTCGCGCACACGAGGTGACGGAGACCATCGACGTCATTCGCATGACCGCCGCCATCGCCGGCGATATGGCTCCATTACACACCACTCGCGGCCTGGCATGAGGGTTTCCGTAGTCATCCCGGCGTTAAATGAGGAGGCCACCGTCGCCGAGGTGGTGCGCAGTTGCCTGGCGGATGCTCCGGAGGAAGTCATCGTCATCGACGCGGATTCGACAGATGCCACGGCGCGCCGGGCTCAGGAAGCGGGCGCGCGCGTCATCAACTGGCGCGAGGCATTGCCCGATCCACCTCGTCCTGGCAAGGGCGAATCACTGTGGAGGGGAGTGGCCGCCGCGCGCGGCGAGGTCATCGTCTTTATTGACGCCGACCTAGAGTCCGCGCGCCCCGGCATGGTGTCCGCCCTGGCAAGGCCCTTTTCATCGCCGGATATTCATATGGTCAAGGCTCGGTACCGGCGCTCGCTCGACGGCCAGCCCCACGGTGGAGGCCGCGTGACCGAGCTGACGGCGAAGCCCTTGCTGCGCCAGTTCTTCCCCGAGCTGGCCCACATCAATCAGCCCTTGGGCGGGGAGTATGCCCTGCGTGCGAGCAGCGCCCGCCACTTGCCTTTCGTCGCCGGCTATGGGGTAGAGGCGGGCCTGCTTATCGACGTCGGCCAGCGTCACGGCACCTCCGCCATCGCCGAGGTGGACCTCGGCCTGCGCGTGCATCGCAACCGCCCGCTCGAGGAGCTCGCCTCCATGGCGGACGTGGTGGCGGCTACTATCTTGACGCGGGCGGGCGTCGCCAAGCAGGGCGTTGAGCAGCGCCCCGCACTGGAGGATAGGATTTAGGCATGCTGTCGTGGATTGTTCTTATCGTGGTGCTCGTGGCCTTAGTCATCCTCGGGACGTGGGCGTGGGGCACTATTTTTGGGCGCGGTGAGGTGCTGCCTCCTCTTGATGAGCCGCGGTCGGTGATGGCGAGCAATCGCCGCGCTGTGGAAGAAGGGGACTTTCGCGCCATCGCCTTCGAGGTGGTGCCGCGGGGATATCGCCAGGACCAAGTTGATGATCTTCTCGCCGCGCTGGAGGCCAAGCTGCGCGCGCGCTAAAGTGTGCTGTATCACGCTTAAAAACCGGCCGCGGGGAAAAGGGGCTAAACTGGAACTAGTAATACCTACTTTTCTCTTAGAACGGATGACAACATGGCAGCTATGAAGCCACGAACCACTGGTGGACCGATGGAAGCGGTGGAGGAATCCCGTAAGATCGTTATGCGCATCCCTTCGGACGGCGGGGGACGCATCGTCGTCGAGCTAAACAAAGAGGAAGCCGCCGAGTTGGGCGCCTTGCTCATCGCGGTTTCCAGCTAGTCTGGAGTCATGCTTTCCACGATTATTGATCTACTTGCGGATCCCATGGACGGGACCGCGCTGCACGGCGCCGATGATTATTCTCGCTTGGTGTCGGAGTCAAGCCACTCTTTTGATGTGGCCAAACAGGGTTATGTAACCCTCGCTGCCGGCCCAGGACTCAAGCACCACGGTGATGACATGGACATGGTCTCCGCCCGAGAAGCCTACCTGTCCCGCGGGCATTTCGCCCCCTTCGTGGAAGCAGTTACCGGCAGCGTCCAAGATGCCCTCGATGGCGCCGAGGCAGAATCTCCCACTCTTCTCGAGGTTGGCGCGGGAACCGGCTACTACTTGGCGCATACCCTCGATTCCATCGCTGGCTCGCGTGGCGTTGGGCTGGATATTTCCCCGCACGCTGCGCGCCACCTTGCCAAGGCCCACCCGCGAATTGGCGCGGTTGTAGCAGACGTCTGGGAGCGTTTGCCGCTGCAGGATTCTTCGATCGACGCAATTTCGGTGGTTTTCGCCCCGCGCAACCCGGCGGAGTTTCGCCGCGTCCTGCGCCCAGGCGGCGAGGTCATCGTGCTTACTCCCGGGGCCGGCCACCTCAACGAGTTGCGCGAGCCCTTGGGCATCCTCGGGGTGGAAGAAGGCAAGGTCGAGCGGATGTACGAGCAAGCCGCAGGCTTCCTCGAACAGTCCAGCGATCCGGTCGATATTTCTTTCCCGATCGAGCTCGATAAGGACTCTATCGCTGCTCAGGTCAAGATGAGCCCCTCCGCCCGCCACATCAGCCCAGCAGAACTCGCCGAGCGCATGGCGGCGCTTCCCGCTTCCATGACGGTTACCGCCCGCGCGCGTCTCGACCGGCTCCGCGCACTCTAGCGGCACCTCTTTACTCGCTACTTGGGCTCAGCCCGGCCTCCCGGTTCAGTCCTGCCTCCCGTCGATGTCCCTTCGCGTACACACTCGGGCGGTGTGGTGCGCAAAAAGAACCCGCCCGTGCTCGCGAAGGGGCAAGGGGGGGGAGGACATGGGGCGGAGCAGGTGCTACACCTTCGAACCGGTGCGCTGCCAGCTCTGCTCGACGGAAGCGTTGTTGGTAGTCTCGACCTCTATCTTCGAGCAGCCGCCAGGAAAATACACCCGGGAGGCCATGGCGACCTGCCCGCCATCAGCAAAGACCTCGACGGTAGCTCCGTCAACGATGATGGTCAGCGAGTCCGAGTCCCCCTCAGCGAGCTCGGCTCGCGCTGGCGCGCAGTCGGCGAAGTAACCGTCGAAGGCCGTTCCCATGGAGCGGTCCAAACTCAGCGTCTCGCCGCTGTGGGTGATGATGGCGGCGGGGTTTCCTTCGCCGTCGACAAGCGAAACGCGGACCGCAGAGTCAGCCGGAACGTGCAAGAGGCCCGTCCAGGAGCGAGCGCGATCAGAGTGCTGGACTGCGTCAGGAAGGCCGCGCACCGGTGTCTGGAAGAGCTTCCCGCCCTGCAGGGTTACCCGGCGCGGCAGAGAAAGGCTATTGGCCCAGCCCTCCTCGGCGAAAGTGGGGTGGCTGGTGGGGTCATCGAGCCTGCTGCCGCCGTTGAGTAGCCCAAAGAGAATGGCGGAATCGAAGCGCTGCTCTTGGCTGACCGTACCTTCGGTGAAGTTGGTGTTGCGGGGACGGGAGAAATCATGCCCGAAGTCGATGCGTCGAAAGCCAGTGGAGATGCGGAACTGGGTGCCTTCGAGGTAGCCAACCAAGTAGCCGGAAACGTCACGGTGGTTGCGCTCCAAGGTTACGAGCAAGACATCGTAGATGCGGCCGTCAATCTCGTCGCGCAGGCGAATGATGCGCGGAGAGACCACAGGGGGAAGCGGCGAGGTGGCTGGCACTTCGCCGGCGAGAAACTCTGGATCACCGATGAGTTCCAGCGGGCCCTCGAAGTTCCATGCAACGCCGTCTGGACTGCGGAGAATGACGGGAACTGGGGCTTCAGAATGACCGGTGAGGGCTAGCATGAGCCAGCCACGGTGGCCCTCTTCGCGGTCTTCAGCGGCCCAATCCGGCACGACGGAAGGGGAGCGGAAGCGCTTATAATCCGTGGTTGGCTTGGCCACCTCGCCGTAGCGGACAACGTGCGGATCGAGCTCATCCACGGCGTCTGAGACTTCGCAGACGTGGTCGAAGCCGGGGAAGCGCGCGAGCCGCACGGAGGTGGACACGGAGGTCACCGACGTGAAGTAGAGGTTTATGGAGTCGACCCCGGCAGCCACGGAGCCCGCCCGCAGGGAGAGCTCGCCACCAGCAGGAGCGAGGACATCATCGCATTCGAGCCAATCGAAGGGCTGTTCTTCCGAGTAGGAATGACCCCACCGGGAGGCACTGTCCGGAGAGTGCTTGTACTGGAAAAACAGCTGCCAGCGATGCCCATCGAGGAGGACGCCGGCGGGCGCTTCGACGATGCCTGTTTCAGGGACGAAATGTAGTTCGGGACGGTGAATTGTCACGGTTTCCTCTCTAAATCAGTGAGCGATAGATGTCGACGGTCTGGGCGGCAATGGTGGCCCAAGAAAAATCTTCGGTGGCGCGCCGCCGCCCAGCAACGCCGAAGGCATGCGCGCGGGACCTGTCGTGGGCCAACTCGTTGACCGCTCGGGCGAGGTCTGCTTCGAAACCTGCGGGATCAGATTCGTCGTAGTTGACGAGGATGCCTGTTTCTCCATCGACGACAACCTCGGGGATTCCGCCGACATTGGAAGCTACGACCGCGGTCCCACAGGCCATTGCCTCAAGGTTAACTATCCCCAGGGGCTCGTAGATCGAGGGGCAGATGAATACATCGGCTCCTGAGTAGACCTCCTGGATGGTCTCGCGGGAGAGCATTTCTTGCACCCAATAAACGCCATCACGCGTTTGCTGAAGTTCCTCGACCAGCTGTGCGGTCTCGGCGGCAATTTCGGGGGTATCCGGGGCACCCGCGCAGAGGACGAGCTGGACGTCATCATCAAAGTGGGCAGCAGCCTTCAACAGGTGCCGCACGCCCTTTTGCCTGGTGATGCGCCCGACGAAAGCAACAATCGGCCGCTGCTTGTCGACGCCGATCTGCTCCAGGTACTTCGGCTCACGCGGCGTCCATAGTTCGGTGTCGATGCCATTGAGCACCACATGGACCTTATCCGGCTCGATGCGCGGGTATGCCTCGAGTATCGAGGTCTTCATGCCAGCGGATACGGCGATGACTGCATCGGCGTATTCCATGGCGTTCTTTTCCGACCAAGATGAAACCGCGTAGCCGCCGCCGAGCTGCTCGCGCTTCCACGGCCGATGGGGCTCCAAGGAGTGGGCTGTTACTACGTGCGGGATATCATAAAGCCGGCCCGCGAGGTGACCGGCAAGGCCGGTGTACCACGTGTGCGAGTGAGCGACGTCGATATCGGAGGCGGCATTAGCCATGCGCAGGCCCATGGAGAGGGTTTGCAACGCGGGATTCGCGTTGTCCAACTCCGGATCTACTCCGTGGGCAAAGACATCCTTCTCATGTCGGGGCGCGCCCGCGCAGTGAACGGAGACATCAATGAGCTTCCGCATAAAACGCGTCAGCTCTGCGACATGTACTCCGGCGCCGCCATAGATCTCTGGCGGGTATTCCTTGGAAAAGATTCCGGCTCTCATAGGTATCTAGAATACGGCGTTCCGGGCATGCGTGCAGGGACGGTTAACGGGGGTAGAGGTTCAAATTTGTTTACTGCAAACTTTCCCAAACAATAATAAGTTGGTAGGTGTGAAAAGCCAGCCTAATGTCCTTGCTCTCGTCCTCGCGGGCGGTGAAGGAAAGCGCCTTTTTCCTTTGACCGAAGACCGCGCCAAGCCCGCCGTGCCTTTTGGAGGCTCCTACCGCCTCATTGACTTCGTTTTGTCCAACTTGGTCAATGCGGGCTACCTCAAGATTGCGGTCTTGACTCAGTACAAATCGCACTCCTTAGATAGGCACATTTCCCAGGCCTGGAACTTGTCGGGGCCAACTCCGCAATACATCGCCTCTGTGCCCGCACAGCAGCGCCTGGGAAAGCGCTGGTACATGGGCTCTGCAGACGCTATCTTGCAGTCCCTCAACCTCATCTATGACGAGAATCCTGACTACGTCATCGTATTCGGTGCGGATCACGTCTACCGCATGGATCCTTCACAGATGGTGGAGGAGCATATCGCCACTGGCCTAGAGTGCTCTGTGGCTGGCATCCGAGTGCCGCGCGAGGAAGCTTCTGCCTTCGGCTGCATCCAGGCAGACGGCATGGGAACCATAACGGAGTTTTTGGAAAAGCCGGAGAACCCTCCTGCTACCCCCGATGATCCTGCGATGACCTATGCCTCGATGGGTAACTACGTGTTTACCGCCCAAGCTCTCATTGACGCCTTGTTGGTCGATGAAAAGGACGAGGACTCCACCCATGACATGGGCGGAGATATTATCCCTTACTTCGTCGGGCGTGGGGAGGCTCACGTCTATGACTTCATGGCGAATGAGGTGCCTGGCGCTACCGAGCGGGATCATGGCTACTGGCGTGATGTCGGTACCATCGACTCTTTCTACGAGGCTCATATGGACCTCATCTCGGTTCACCCCATTTTCAACCTTTACAGCAGCAAGTGGCCTATCCATTCCACGGATGAGAACAACTTGCCACCGGCTAAGTTCGTGCAAAACGGCATTGCGCAGTCCTCGATGGTGGCCCCAGGCTGCATCGTCTCGGGAGGAACGGTACGTAACTCCGTGCTTTCCTCGGACGTGCGGGTGGCAGACGGCGCCACCGTGGAAGGCTCGGTGTTGTTGCCCGGCGTTCGAATCGGCAAAGGCGCCGTGGTTCGCCACGCCATCTTGGACAAGAACGTGGTGGTCCAAGACGGAGCTATCATCGGGGTTGACCGCGAGCGCGACGATAGGCGCTTCAAGGTCTCCGAGGGTGGAGTAGTAGTCGTTGGTAAGAACGAAGTGATTGAAAGCAGCTAGCGCTTAGTTACGAGCGTGAGCCCGGAACCTAGAGGCAGACGGGTAACAACGGCATTATCAATGCCGCGAACGTACTCGTCTGCTTCGCGCGCCGAAGCGGTGTCGCGGTCGCTGCGGCTGGTGTCGCCCAAGGTGCCGTCGAGTAGGGAATTGGCCATCACGAGTGTGCCGGACTGACGCAATAGCGGCCAAGAGGCTTTGATGAGAGCGGGCATGTCAAGGGCGGGAACATCAGCGTAGATGACTTGGTAGGAGTCTGCAGCTAGGCGCCCCATGACCTCGAGCGGACGGGCAGGAAGGAAACGCCCCCGGCTGGCTGGAAAACCAGCCTCGCGGAAGGCTTTCTTTGCGCTTTGTTGATGCTCTACCTCGGGGTCAATGCAGGTGAGGATTCCATTTTCCGAAAGCCCGCTGAGGAGATAGAGGCCGACCACGCTGGCGGCTGGGGTGATGGCTACCGCCTGGCAGCGCTCGCCTGGAATGGATGAGGCTGCCGCGAGAGTGCTCAGCAGCTGGCCGGTGGGCTCATCCGGCACGGGGAGACCGTACTCCTCGGCGTGAGCGCGGGCGCCGGCGAGGGCCGCAGATACTTCGCTGGTGGATTCGATATAGTTACGCAGTGCGTCATAGGCCGTTGTAGTCACATTTAAAACCATAGGGAAAAGCGCGCGAGATTGCCCGAAAAACGCGCGCGACCACGCCGAATTGATACAGGTGGGGAGGATGTTACTGACTCACAGGTAGTTTCCAGTGCCATGTCTGGTGTTTGGGAGACAAATTTGGGAAACTATGACTTATGACAAAAACTAATCGCGATGCGGTCAATTCTGACCCCGAGCCGGAGCTGAAAGGTACTGCCGCGTTTGATGCGGGAGTTTCCACCATGCCCTCGTGGGGTGATTTGGTGGCCGAGCACGCAGATAGTGTCTACCGCTTGGCTTTTCGCCTCTCGGGCAATAAGCACGATGCCGAGGATCTGACGCAGGAAACATTCATGCGAGTGTTCCGCTCCCTCAATAAGTACCAGGCCGGAACTTTTGAGGGCTGGCTGCATCGTATCACCACGAATCTCTTCCTAGACATGGTCCGCCACCGTTCGAAGATTCGGATGGAGGCCCTTCCAGAAGACTATGAGCGGGTTCCTGGCACGGACATGACGCCGGAGCAGGCTTATAGCGTGGCCAACCTTGATCCAGCGCTCCAAGCCGCGTTGGATGAGCTCAGCCCAGACTTCCGCGTGGCGGTTGTTCTCTGTGACGTGGTGGGAATGAGCTATGACGAAATTGCGGAGACCCTCGGGGTGAAGATGGGAACCGTGCGCTCCCGCATTCACCGCGGGCGCTCCCAACTGCGCAAGGCGCTTGAGAAAGAAGCGCGGACAAACGCGGAGACGCGACTTTTGCTGCGCAACCGCTAGGGAACTTTTAGCTCAACGCACAAGGAGGAAGAAGATGGAATCCGTTTCCGGACGGGCAAGTCATTCCTTTTCGCTGCGGGGAAGTAGTCCGCGGCCAATCAATAAGGCGAAGGCACGTGCCCGCCGCCAAGACACCATCGGCCACCTAGGTCCCGAGGCCGTTGTGGCCTTCGTGGACAGTGAGATGGAGCCGAAGTCGATGCACCGCGTCCGAGTCCATCTCGTGCACTGCCCCGAGTGTCGGGCGGAAGTACACGAGCAAAGAAATGCCTCCGAATGGCTACGCCACTGCAATGTAGATTCGCAGGTGCGCGCACCTCAGAGCCTGATGGAAAAGCTGGCCAATATCGCCGTCGAGGTCCCTAAGCTGGGTCCGGATGCCGCTACGCCTGCTTATCGTCCTCAACAGGACTTCTTGGATAAAGTAGAGATGGTTTTTCGAGCCATCAAACGCAACCAGCGCGGATAATGGGATGAAGGTCTAAGATAGCACCGTGTTCTCTTCGATTGGTTGGACAGAGATTGCTGTCATCATCTTGCTGGCCATTGTGGTCATTGGTCCCGAGCGCTTGCCGGGAGTTATCGCGGACGTGCGCGCGGCTATCTACGCGGCTCGTAAGGCTATAAATAACGCCAAGGCAGAGCTCAATGGCGAGATGGGGGAGCTGTCCTCAGAGCTGCAGGCCTTCAGCGGGCCCATTTCTCAGGCTGCTGAGTGGTCGCGCCTGGGGCCGCGTGGGGCTATCACCAAGGCTTTGCTCGATGGAGATGATTCCGTGTGGGATGACTTCAACCCGAAGAAGCTGCAGGAAGACCTGGGCAAGAAGCCGCAAATTAGTGAAAGCCCGGTGAGCAACAAGCCGAAGGCGGAAGAAAAGAAGCCGGATACGCAGAGCGGAGACTATTCTTCGGGCGGCGGATTCTCATGGGCGGATATTACCTAGGGCCGTCTGCAGCAAAGGACATCCAGCGCCCACGGTAGGTGTGAAGATCCACATCCATGTCATAGAGCTCGGAGAGATTGCGCGAGTTGAGTGTCTCTGAGATTTCCCCTGCGGCCAGCGCACCGCCATCCTTGATTAGGAGCGCGTGGGTAGTAGAGGCCGCGATCTCCTCGACGTGGTGAGTGATAGTGACGCTCGCCAGCCGCTTCTGGCTCTGTCGAAGAAGATCGAGGGTGGTCAGAATCCTTTCCCGGCCGGGAAGGTCGAGTCCGGTGGAGGGTTCGTCGAGAAGCAAAAGCTCCGGCTCAGTGACGAGGGCGCGGGCGATGAGCGTGCGAGCCTTCTCGCCCTGGCTCATGCGCATCCAACGGTGATGCGCCCGAGTTTGCATTCCGACGAGCTCGATGGATTGCCCAGTCACCTGAAGATCTCTCTTGCTCGGCTCCCAGCGCGGAATGAGGCCGTTGGAAGCTGTAATACCGGACATCACTGCCTCTGTGCAGTCGATGTCTCCCAGCCGTTGCTTGGGATCGACATAACCGATTCGCCGGCGTAGGGCGAAGACGTCCGTGCGCCCAAGTGTTTCCCCGAGGATGTCGACGTGGCCGCGCGAGGGAAACTCCCGGGTCCCCAAGACCTTTAGCAGCGTGGATTTTCCCGCCCCGTTGGGACCTAAGATTGCCCAATGCTCTCCCGCAGAGATGTCGAGCTGTTCGAGCGCGAGGATGTCCACGCCATTGCGGATAACGTGCAGATCCGTGGCGTGGAGTACCGGGGCGGACACGCTAGTGCCTCGTCACCCCGAGCCCGAGCGTCTTGCCGACGAGGGACTCGGAACGAATAGCGAGCTTGTCCGCGAGGGCCAGGAAGGCCTTGGCGGCGGGAGTCTCGGGAGAGTTGAGGACGATGGGGACGCCGGCATCCCCGCCGGTGCGCAGCGCGGGATCGAGGGGAACCTCCGCCAGCACTGGAACCTCATGGCCAAGGATGGTGCTCAGGCGATCAGCGACTACCTTGCCGCCACCGGTGCCGAAGACGTCAAGGGTGCTGCCATCGGGCAGAGCCATGGCGCCCATGTTCTCAACAACGCCGGCAACGCGCTGGCGGGTCTGTTGCGCCACCGAACCGGCGCGCTCGGCCACCTCGGCCGCTGCCGCCTGCGGGGTGGTGACGATGAGAAGCTCGGCGTTAGGGATCAGCTGCGCCACCGATAGCGCAATGTCACCGGTGCCGGGAGGAAGATCGAGCAGGAGCACATCGAGATCGCCCCAGAAAACATCTCCCAAGAACTGCTGGAGGGCGCGGTGCAACATCGGACCGCGCCAGACCACGGGGGCATTGCCCTGCACAAACTGGCCGATGGAGATGTGCTTGATACCGTGCGAGATGGGAGGTAGGAGCATCTCATCATCCAAAACGGTGGGGCCGGCGGTGGAACCGAGCAGGCCAGGCACGGAGTGGCCATAAATATCGGCGTCAACGATGCCCACCTTCAAGCCCTTGTGCGCGAGCGCTGCGGCGAGGTTCACGGTCACGGTGGACTTGCCGACGCCGCCTTTACCCGAGGCCACAGCAAAGACGCGGGTGGTTGAGTCCGGCTTGGCGAAGGGAATCTCGGGCTCTGCCTGGCCGCCGCGCAGCTTCTGCTTGAGAGCGCGGCGCTGCTCGTCACTCATGGCATCGAGAGAGACGGAAACCGAGCCTATGCCGTCGATGTCCTCGAGGGCGGCGCGAGTGTTCTTCTCGATCGTGGATTTCATGGGGCATCCGGCGATGGTGAGATAGACCTCAACGGCGACATCATTGCCATCGATGGCGATGGACTTGATCATGTCGAGCTCGGTGATGGGCCGGCCGATCTCCGGGTCCTCCACGCGGGCCAGCGCAGCCTGTACGGCGGATTCAGTAATAGTACTAGTCATAACACCTCACCATCTTAGTCATGGTGGGCCATAAGTTAAACGCTGGCCAGTGTAGAATCACATGCGCCCACTTTGAGCCCTTCTACATAGATGAGGAAGAATCACATGCGCCACCTTTCTGACTCGCCCCGCAGGCGGGCCGCCTCGTTAGCCCTCGTGGCTTGCGGGCTGGTGCTGGCTTCCTGTTCCCGCTTCGATCCCACCCCGCCTGCGGAACCCGCGGCCACTCAGCCGGTGCAGATCGTGGTCAATACCGCCGGTACGAGCACCGAGGAGATGACCGGGGGCATTGAGCAAGAGGTCATCGCAGATCTCTATAAATACACGCTGCTCGAAGAGGGGCGCGCCGCCGTAGTCGTGCGCGGGCAGGACAGTGCCACAGCGACCGCAACGCCGAACGCGGACCCCTTGGGAGGCAACCTCTTTGTGGGCTGTACGGGAGTGCTCCTGGATTACTTCGATGCCCCGCAGGCGCAGGAGATTTCGCAGGACTTTGTCCAAGATAAGCACGATGCCTCGGGGGAGGACTACCTCGCGCGCACGCATATCGCACTGATGGGTTCGCTGCCCGCCGACCTTGCGGTGGTGGAGCCCTCGAGCGCAGAGGGCTGCGCAAGCGCCCGCCCGCAACTTCCGGAAAACTACGTTGCTATCTATGAAAAGGGCATCTTCGACCGCGAGCAGCTCTTGGCGGTGTCCTCGCTGACCAAGTTCCTGACCAAGGAAGAGATTGACAAGATTATCGCCCAAGCGCGTGCTACCTCGGTCGAGGAAGCCACCCGCTCTTGGGTCTCGCAGTCCTCGGGCGCGGGCAGCCTAGATACGGGCGGCGATAAAGACTCTTCTAATAAAGCCGATGCCTCCAGCGCCGGATAGTAGGCAATAAAAACTCCAGCCCCGTTCTTTCCTGAAGTGGAAGGAACGGGGCTGGAGGGGTTTTATCTAGTCCGAGAAGGCGTCGGAAAGCAGCTTCTTCTGCTCAATCTGGTGCACCTTGGCGTTACCAGTGGCCGTTGAAGACTGTGCGCGGCGAGATACCCGCACCATCTCCGGCATATCCGGGATCAACCGGCGCAGGTGCTCCTGGTAGAAGGGCCATGGTCCCTGGTTGGCGGGCTCATCCTGCACGAAGCGCACCTGGGTGGCATTCGGGTAGGCGGCAAAGGCCTCGCTCAAGCGGTTGAAGGGGATGGGGTGCAGCATCTCGAGGCGGATGATGGCGACGTCATCGCGGCCATCAGCCTCACGCTTCTTCTCCAGCTCCCAGTAGAGCTTGCCGGAGACCAACATGATGGTCTTGACCGCATCGGTGTTGCCCACGACCTTGCCATCGGCGTCGATCTTGTGAGGATCGTTGATGACGGAGCGGAAACGCTTGATCTCGGTGAACTCCGCGATGGAGGAGGCAGCGGCCTTGTTGCGCAACATCGACTTCGGCGTCAAGACAACGAGCGGGCGCTTCATCTCGCCGAGAGCCTGGCGGCGCAGCAAGTGGAAGTGATTGGCCGGAGTCGAAGGCTGAGCCACGGTCATGGAGCCCTCGGCGCATAGCTGCAGGTAGCGCTCGATGCGCGCCGAAGAGTGATCGGGGCCCTGGCCCTCGTAGCCATGCGGAAGGAGGAGAACCAGGCTGGAGAGCTGGCCCCACTTGGCCTCGCCGGAGGCAACATACTCGTCGATGATGGTCTGCGCACCGTTAGCGAAGTCGCCGAACTGTGCCTCCCACAAGACAAGAGCGTCCTGGTTGCCCACGGAGTAGCCGTACTCGAAGCCCATGCCGGCGTACTCAGTCAAAGCGGAGTTATAGGGCAGGAACTTGCCGCCGTTGCCCTTGGCAGCCGCGAGCTCGTTGAGCGGGTTGTACTCGGAGCCATCAGCCGGATCGATCGGGATGGCGTGGCGCTGAGTGAAGGTACCGCGGCGGGAATCCTCACCGGCTAGACGGACAACCTTGCCCTCGTTGGCCAGGGAGCCCAAGGCGAGAAGCTCGCCCCAGCCCCAGTCAATTCCACCCTCGCGGGAGCTCTTGAGACGCTCCTTGGCCACCTTGGCCACGCGCTTGTGGAACTCAAAGCCCTCAGGGCCGTGCGCATAGGCTTCCCCGAGCTCGAGAATGTCCTCTGCGGTGATATTGGTGTCGAGGTCACGGGTGAGCTCCTGGGCAGAGGTGATGCCGACCTGCTCGCTCGGTCCAGCAGACTCTGCGCGCTTGACCTCGGTGAAGACGGACTCCATCTGGTCGTGGAAGTCTCGTGCTGCTGCCTGTGCGTCTTCTTCAGAGAGATCACCACGGCCTATGAGCTCCTCGGTGAAGAGCTCGCGCACGCTGCGGTGCTTGTCGATGATGGAGTACAACTGCGGCTGCGTCATCGAAGGATCATCGGCCTCGTTGTGACCGCGCAGGCGGTAGCAGACCAAGTCAATGAATACGTCCTTGCCAAACTTGCGGCGGTACTCGGTGGCTAGCTGACCCACCCAGACAACTGCCTCGGGGTCATCGCCGTTGACGTGGAAGACAGGGCAGTCGAAGCCCTTGGCCAGGTCGGTGGCGTAGTGCGTGGAACGCGCCGAGTCCGGAGTAGTGGTGAAGCCCACCTGGTTGTTGACAATGATGTGCACCGTGCCGCCGGTGGTATAACCGCGCAGCTGGGAGAGGTTGATGGTCTCCTGCACGATGCCCAGGCCGGTGAAAGAGGAATCGCCGTGCAGCATGACGGGGACAACGGAGTAGCCATCTGCGCCCTTGTCCAGCAGATCCTGCTTGGCGCGGGCGATGCCCTCCATGACCGGGTCCACTGCCTCGAGATGCGAGGGGTTGGCCGCCAGGGTGATGTCGATTTCGCCGTCACCGAACATCTGAAGGTGGTGGCCCTCGGCGCCAAGGTGGTACTTAACGTCACCGGAGCCGCCGAGCTGGCCGCCCTTGTAGTTGCCGGAGAACTCACCGAAGAGGTCTGCCAGGGGCTTGCCCACGATGTTGAACAAGACGTTGAGGCGGCCGCGGTGCGGCATGCCGATGACAACCTCGTCGAGACCCTGACCGGCTGCGGTATCGATGATGGAATCCATCAGCGGGATAAGCGTCTCTGCACCTTCGAGGGAGAAGCGCTTCTGGCCGACGAACTTGGTATGGAGGAAGTTTTCGAAAGCCTCTGCAGCATTGACCTTCTGCAGGATGTACTTTTGCTCCGCATTGGTGGGCTTGGGCATGCCGGCTTCGAGGCGATCCTCGAGCCAGGCGCGCTCATCACGGTCCATGATGTGGGTGTACTCGGAGCCGACCTTGAGGGTGTAGGCAGCGCGCAGGCGGCCCAACACCTCGCGGAAGGTCATGGTTTCCTGGCCGCCGAATCCGCCGACGTTGAAGGTGCGGTCGAGGTCCCAGATGGTCAGACCGTGCGTGGTCATGTCCAAGTCGCGGTGATCCGGCCAAGGCAGACCAGGCTGGTGCCAGCCCAGGGGGTTGACGTTCGCCAGCAGGTGGCCGCGGGAGCGGTAGGACTCGATGAATTGCTGGACGCGCGTGTTCTTATCGACGCCGGTATTGGGCACGTCCTGCGCCCAACGGAAAGGCTGGTAGGGCACACCCATGGAGTCGAAGAGTTCATCCCAGAAAGCGCCGTCAACCAAAAGCTGGGAGACGGTGCGCAGGAAGTCACCGGACTCTGCGCCCTGAATGACACGGTGGTCATAGGTTGAGGTCATGGTGACAAGGCGGCCGACGCCGAGATCAGCGAGGCGGTCCGCAGAAGCTCCGGCGAACTCGGCGGGGTAGTCCATGGAACCAACGCCGATGATCGAGCCGGCGCCCTTGGTCAGACGCGCGATGGAGTGACGGGTGCCAATACCACCTGGGTTGGTCAGGTTGATAGTCACGCCGCTGAAGTCATTCATGGTCAGCTTGTTCTTGCGTGCGCGAGCGACGATATCTTCGTAGGCCGCGATGAACTCAGCAAAAGACTTGGTTTCCGCCTCCTTGATGGCGGCGACCACGAGGGCGCGGTTGCCGTCCTTCTGCGGAAGGTCGATGGCCAGGCCCAGGTTAATGTGCTCGGGCTGAACCACGGTGGGCTTGCCGTCTTGAACCTCATAGCGCACGTTCATCGCCGGGTGGATCTGCGTGGCCTTGACCAATGCGTAGCCGATGATGTGGGTGAAGGAAATCTTGCCACCGCGGGTGCGCTTCAAGTGGTCATTGATCATCGCGCGGTTTTCCCACATGAGCTTGACCGGCATATCGCGCACGGTCGTAGCGGTGGGGATTTCGAGAGACTCTTCCATGTTCTTGGCAATAGCCTTGAACATTCCCTTGATGGGCTTAGCGCCTGGCTCCGGGTAAGTGCCGATGCGGTCGAGAGGGGAAGCTTGACCCTTCTTGGCGCCGGTCTGCGGCCTAGTCACGTGCTTTTTTAATACCGGGGACTTGCGGCTGACCTCGGTCTCGCGGTGGGACTGCTTTACCTTGGTCGTTGCGCTCTCAGTCTGCTTTGCCTTCTGCGGGGCCTTGGCAGCTGGTGCCTTTGCCGCGGAGGCAGGCGCCGCCTGAGCTTTTTCCGGAGCTCCGTTAGACTCAAAGTAGTTGCGCCACTCCGGATCGACGGAGTTGGGGTCCTTGGAGTACTGCTGGAACTGTTCGTCAATCAGCCACGCATTAGGGCCGAAGATGCTCGAGTTGCTCACGGCAGGTATTCGCCTCATTTCCTTGCTTTTATTGGGGTCGTCTCATCGACTCTAGTAGTGCCTTTGCGAGGGGGCATGCGCCACCCCGAAAAGTGTTGCCTTACATGATACGGCCATTGTGTCTTTGAACACTATCTTAGGGGTAGTACGTGCTCATCCAGTTAGTTTCTAGGCAGGGCGGAAAGCTGCTGACCTGCATGATTGATAACCCGCCGGGCCAGTTTGCGGTTAGCGGTGGTTCCCAGTACCGCCCCGATGCCCAAGGGCATGAGCTTGGATACCCACGCCCACTTCACCTTCTTGACTATCTGTTTGGTGAAGGCCTTGGTCAAGCGACCGTTGATGCCACTTAGCGTGGGGCCAGAAAAGCGCGAAAGCGCCGTAACGGCAGATACCGAAGCCATGGAGTCCACATCCCCCAAGAAAGTATCCACGATGGCGGAGCCTTTTGAACCGGTAAGAACCAAAAGGATAAGCGCGCGGCGGCGCGGCTCGTCGGTGATGTCGTCCCCGCGCAGATACGCCGAGGCCAGGATGTACCATGCGGCGGCGTCGAGAAAAATCAGGGATTCCGCGCCTATCGCTGCCGTACCCGTAACAAAGCCCACCCCAGGGATAGCGGCGGAAGCTCCCGCCGCGGCACCAGTGGAGGAGACAATGTTGAGGAAGTGCTTGTCTATGTAGGTCTGCAACTGGGCAGGGGACTCAAGGCTGTGGCGTTTGCGCAGTCCCTCGACGTACTTGATGATGACGGAGGACTGCACCGCCGCAGCGCGGTCTAGGCCACCCACTAGAGCCTTGGCAAAGATATTGGCATTGCGATCTAGTTCCTCTTCTGAGGGGGTAGGACTGTTCTTTTTGGAAGGAAGTCTCACTATTAGGGCCGCTCCGAAATCTGTTAGGGATAAGGGGAAAGAAGAATAAAGCCACGTTGGTACAACATAGTTGGTACAACATAACAGCGCTCACGGCCTCTTAACATCGCATCAGCACGGCGCGCAGGACTAAGATTGCGACTATGAACACTGCAGGCGTTCCCCCGCATCATACTCGGGAGCTCAGCGCCTCCGCGGCAAGGGAATTTGCCTATCAGGCACATCTACGTGCGCGCGAAGCCCAAGCCGCGGCTTTCGACGCCCTGAGTGATGATCTCACAATCCGCACCAGCTCAGGCTGGGTGCGCGGCGAGATCCTCGAGGACCTTAGCCCGGACCGCCCTATCATGAACGGCGAGGAACCCGGCCGCGTCCGCTCATGGCGGGGCATTCCTTTCGGGGCTGATACAAGCGGGGACAACCGCTTCCGCAATCCGCGCCCCGCCCAAAGCTGGCAAGGTATCCGCGATTGCCGCGAGTTTGGACAGGTCGCACCGCAGCCCACCTATTCCTGGACCGACCGCATTATGGGCTCCGAGGACTGCCTCCACCTCGACATCGTCCGCCCCGATAGCGAGGAGAAGCTCCCCGTAGTGGTCTATCTCCACGGGGGAAGCTTTATCGTAGGCTCCTCGCACATGCTCATGCTGCGTGGCTATCAGCTGGCTGCGGGCATGAACGTGGTCTACGTGTCCGTGAACTTCCGCTTGGGTGCCTTGGGCTATCTTGATCTGCGCAGCCTGGGCGGGGATTGCGATGCCAACCCGGCGGTAGCCGATCAGCTCCTGGCTCTGCATTGGGTGCAGCGCAACATCGCCGCCTTTGGGGGCGATCCTGACAACGTCACTTTGATGGGGGAGTCCGCAGGCGGTGCGGCAGTCCTCACCCTTATGACCGTGCCGCAGGCAGAGGGCCTATTCCACCGTGCCATTGCGCAATCTCCGCCTATGGCGATGATTCACTCGCGCACGCAGTCGCGTTTCTGGGCCCGCGAGCTGGTCAAGCACATGGCGTTGCCGCGGGCTACCTCGGTGGAGGATCTGCGTCGTGAGGACTGCGACGATCTCATCCGCGCCGGGCAGTCCATGATGTGGCGCGCCGGGGAGCTGTTGCACCTTAATTCGTGCTATTCACCCACAGTTGATGGCAAGCTCATCCCGGAGCATCCCTTGGCGGTCTTCGCGCGCGGCGGCGAGCACAAGGTTCCGCTTATTATCGGCACCAATTCGGACGAGGCCAGTTTTGGCAAGTTCCTTTTCCAGCGCCAGAGTGCGCGTAACCGTGCAGGTCTGCGGCTTTTGGCTTCCTTCGACGAGGAGCATGCCCCCCAGGTAGTGGAGGCTTATGGGGGTGCGGTGGCGCGGGCGGATTTCGCCGCCCTGCTTGCCGACGCCCTCTTTTGGGCCCCCGCAGTCCGCGTCGCAGGCGCACATTCGCGCAACGCGCCGACGTGGATGTACCGCTTCGACTTTGCGCCACCGGCAATGAAGTTTTTGGGTCTGGGTGCCATGCATTCCATGGAATTATCCAACGTTTTTGGCGATCCGCAGGCCTCGCGCGCATCTTTCCTGACCAGAGTAGGTAGCGCCCAAGAAATGGATCACTTAACTGGGTCGATGCAGCGCTTGTGGGCAAAGTTCATTCATGAAGGAACCCCGGGGCAGGCGTGGCCACGTTACCGCGCCACAGATGGACGCGAGACCATGATCTTTGATGCGAAACCTTATCTTGAGTCTGCGCCTTACGAGAGCCGCCGCCAGGCCTGGGAAGAGTACGACATGCTCGAGTGGGGCAGCGGGCGCCGCGATTTGCTGGCAACATTTGGCCTGCTCGTAGAAGGGAAGACGGCACCAAGAGAATAGATGTAGGATCGGCAAGGTCGTGTGCTTTTGCCACGGTGACAATTTTCAACCCTCATGAGGACGGACTTCCAACGATGAGCTTTTTCGAAGATATTGCTTCGGCCTTGGACGCCGAGGGCATCGAATCCCGCGTTAATGACAACGTGATGTTTGTTCCTATCACGTCTGATCTTGAGATTCAGTTTGTGGAAATCGATCCTCTTCTCCCCGCTGCTAACGTGTATATCGCCGCCGCCGACGTGGATGAAGACGATGAGGACTTTGAGGCGGTACTCGTCTCAGTGGCTTTCTCTGTTGGCGATGCAGTGGAGGCAGTGGCCAAGCATATTGCCACCGACCAGGTGGTCACCGTGCTGCGGGACCTTCTGGAAGGTACCGATGAGCGTATTGCGGAGCTCGAGTTCAACCAAGATGACTTCAACCCGAACCTGGTTGTGGCCGAGGTTGCTGATGATTCAGAGCTGCGCGTGCTCGTCGAGTCCATCGACGGCGTGCCCTCTGCGATCGTGCGTTTCGTTGCCTTCGACTTCTCCGAGGATGACCTCGATGAGATTGAGGATGATGCCATCACGGCCATGTGGGCCACCGATGACATCGAGGACCTTTCTGAGGAAGAGCGCGTGGCACTCTTCGCAGCCCCCGACCTCGACGGCGCGGGCCCCATCATCGAGGTTCCCGCCGAGACCCTCGAGCTTGGCACCTATACCGACTTCGACCGCCTCTTCGACGTCCTTAGCCTCGTCTCCGAGCAAGCCTTGGACTGGGAGTCCCAGCTGGTTGACTTCGACGCGGCTGAGTTCGACGAGCCGGATGTCTACGACATCTTTGGCAAGGATGACGGTGAAGGCGAAGATTTCCTCGACTTTGAAGAAGACGACGACGTCGACACCGATACCGACGCCGACACTGAAGATGGCGACGAGATCGAAGACGAGAAAGAAGCCGAGTAACTAGGCTGCCGCGGCGAATCCCTCGAATAACGAGTTGGGGGAGTGAACCGGATTGAAGGCGCTATCAACCAGCCACACATAAGTGGTGGCGCCTTCTCCCTCGATTTCGTGCACCGCCCCGGCTAGTGCGGGCTCGACAAGGCTGCGAATCCACCCCTCCGCCAGCGCCGCGGGGACCTCCCGGTCATGCGGGTCTGTGATACGTACCGAAAGTAGATACGCGGGTGCGCGCCTTTCTCCGAATCCGCGCACCCGCGCCCGCACGCGTTCTCCCACTCGGCGCCGCGTCATAGCCGCGATGAGCGGTGGTTGCCCGGCCACCCCTGGGAGTTTGAGCACCGGTGGCCGCCATGCGGCAGTGGGCCGGGCCAAGCAGCGCGGGTGGTGCAGGATTGCGTGGATCTTTTCTACAGTTTCTTTCTCCTCGAACAGGACTTGTGCGGCAACCTCGGCTGCGGAAAAGCTCGACCCTGCTGTGACAGTGTTTTGGGTGGTCATGGAGGAAAGTGGCTTGCGTGCTGAGTGTTTTTGTTTCATGCCCGCGAGCATAAAGCCGGGTACGGACAACCAAGCAAAAGTATAGAACACACATTCGAACAGAACTCTCCTGCGTGGATTTGACCTTGTCGCTAGAGTGAAATGAGTATGTCAACTCAAAATTCACCTCAGAACCCGACCATCCCTCGGGAGATCTGGGTGATGGTCACCGCCGCGTTCATCATCGCCTTGGGCTACGGGCTCATCGCCCCCTTGTTGCCGCAGTTCATCGTCAGCTTCGACGTCTCCATGGCAGCAGCTGGCATGGTGATCTCGGTATTCTCTGCCACCCGCCTCATCTTCGCTCCCTCGGCGGGCGCCCTGGTGGACCGTATAGGAAACCGAAAGATCTATCTCATCGGGCTGCTCACCGTCGCGACTGCCACTGGTGCGGTGTCCGTGGCCCAGGAGTACTGGCAGGTCGTCGTCCTGCGTGGCCTTGCCGGGCTGGGGTCGACAATGTTCACGGTCTCCGCGATGGGCCTGATAGTAAAGCTCTCGCCACCCACCATTCGCGGTAAGTGCTCGGCAACCTACGCAACAGCATTTCTACTCGGCAACGTGGTCGGCCCTGTGCTGGGTGCCTCACTGTCTTTCTTGGGCTTCCGCTGGCCTTTCTTTATTTACGGCGTGGCCGTGGCGATTGCTGCCTGCGTGGTCTGGGCGCTCATGCCCAAGGTTGATCACGCGGAGGAAGTCGCCCATGAGCTTCCCCATATGCACCTCAAGGAGGCGTGGCAGGACGTCGCCTTCCGCGCGGTCTTGACCTCCAACTTTGCCCAGTGCTGGATCAATCTGGGTGTGCGTGTCTCCGTATTACCTCTCTTCGCCGCTTCCGTATTCCACAACGGTGCCGCTGCCGCAGGTTTTGCCTTGGCCGTGTTCGCAGCCGGCAACGCCGCCGTCTTGCAGTTCTCTGGTCGTTGGGCCGATACCTATGGGCGGCGGCCCCTGGTGATGATCGGCCTGACCGG
Source organism: Corynebacterium sp. UBA4397 (assembly GCF_002390965.1). Lineage (NCBI taxonomy): Bacteria > Bacillati > Actinomycetota > Actinomycetes > Mycobacteriales > Corynebacteriaceae > Corynebacterium > Corynebacterium sp. UBA4397. The sequence continues at coordinate 140,342 of NZ_DGRD01000001.1, read as the reverse complement.
AACCGCAGTGTTCATGGGAGTCTTGGGCTTTGCCGATAGCGTGTGGTCCCTCATCCTGGTCTCCGCGTTAGCCGGTGCCTCCTCGGGCCTTATCAACCCTGCCCAGCAGGCCGTGGTGGCCGACGTCGTGGGCAACAAGCGCTCCGGCGGCCAAGTGCTCTCCGCATTCCAAATGGGCGGCGACCTAGGCCAAATATGCGGCCCCATCCTCGTGGGTTTCCTCGCCGATGTCTACGGATTCAAAGCCGCCTTCGCCATCTGCGGCGTCGTGGCTCTCATGGGCATCATCGCGTGGGCCTTCGCCCGCGAGACCCTCAAGTCCCACCGCGGAATCATTCGGCGCATTCCCAAAGACGAACACAAAGACGACAGAGAACCCAAAGAACCCAAAGAAGATGAGGAAGACAAAGTCTAGCGCGCTGGGCTAGACTTCACCCCAGCAAAGGAGGTGGATTAGGCATGCCACGCAAACACAAACAAGTGCAAAGACACAAGCGCGACCGCACCATGTGGGCCATGAGCCCTGAACGCCTGGAACAGCATCTGCAACTACGCAAACGCGCAGTACGCATTCCAGACAAGAAGAAGCAAGCAGAAAAGAAGGCCTGCCGGATCACCAACCGGCAGGCCTTTGGTCTTTTAGAGCAACGGCGAACTCGTGTAGCACCTCGGATAAAACCGACCCATATCAGTCTGGACCTGTACGATCATTTCCAAAATTAGTCGAGATAAGTCAATCCTCGCTTCTTCTTGAATCCCCTCCTGACGTATTAGAAAGAAGTTCTTAATTTCTCCCTTGAAGAGAGGTATTTGTAACGGAAGCGACATGTCTAGGCCAGAAAAAGCTCGTGCAGGCTGTGAGCTGTTTCCGTGGGTTTCCCAGATTGTGAAGTGGGGGTAGCGCAATAGTCGTCGCTGATAGCGTGTTTGCCCAGGTACAGCAGCGTATCCGCAAGCCGCGTGGAATTTGATTCGGTAAAGCCCAGTTATCCAGCTAGATTAGATCGCTGTGAATCCAAATGATGAGTTTGCAGTCAAGCAGGTGCGTGGCCCCTACGTAAAGCTGCCAAAGCACCCTGATCATTGTGAGACTGTGGATGAGCTCGTCGAGTATGCAAAAGAGCGAAAGAAGAGCGGTGCCGTTCTAGGGGTGGACCTCTTTGCAGGGGCAGGAGGGTTGAGCCAAGGCCTTGCTGACGCCGGTATCGAAGTGATTTTAGGCGTGGACCATTACGAATACGCCGTAGAGACTCACGCGGCCCGATTCCCGGGGATTTCTGCACCTTGGGACATGTCAACTGCAGAGAGCATTGAGCGAATCGTTTCTTTGATGACAGAGGCTGATATTGATGTCCTTGCTGGAGGTCCGCCTTGTCAGCCATTTTCCAAGGCAGGTAGAAACGGGATACGCCATCTTGTGGAGCAAGGATTAAGGGATCCAATAGATCAGCGGAGGAACCTCTGGAGAGCTTATTTGGAGGTCGCTCAACTGGCACATCCGCGTGCAGTGATAATGGAAAACGTTCCTGATATGGCGCTCGATGATGAGATGTTCATAATGCGTAGCATTATCGAAGAACTGGAGCAGCTTGGTTACACCGTCGAGAGCAAGGTAATTGATACTTGGAGATACGGTGTACCGCAGTTTCGTCAGCGCTACATCTTGGTAGCACTAAGAGATGGGATAGCCTTTAGCTGGCCCCAAGAAGTTAGTAAGAAGGTTACTGTATGGAACGCCATAGGAGACATGCCCGAGGTAGAAGGGGGATGGCGGCCCGAGGGGGGTGCTGATGGTTGGATACAGTACGAAGGGCCTAAAACTGAGTTTCAGAAGTACATTCGACGAGGAGTGCCGAAAGAGCAAAGCCGTCGGCTTTACGATCACATAACAAGGCCAGTTCGCGAAGATGACCGCATCGCCTTTGAAATGATGACTGCGGAGACAAAATATTCAGAGTTGCCCGCTAACCTTCAGCGGTATCGTTCGGACATTTTCAATGACAAGTACAAAAGGCTAGATGAGAATGATCTATCTAGGACCATTACTGCACACATATCGAAGGACGGGTATGGGTTTATTCATCCGCGTCAATCTCGTACCCTGACAGTTCGAGAGGCTGCCAGGCTGCAGACATTTCCTGATGATTTTCGTTTTAGTGGTCCACCGAGTGCAGCATTCAAACAGATAGGTAACGCGGTTCCCGTCAGACTCGGAGAGAACATCGGTAGAGGCGTGCTTGAGGCTCTATCGCTGGGCGAAAAGAAGGGCTTCGGGTCGGCTCAGACAGCTCTTGCTCTAGCGAGCTGGTATCGCAGCATTCCTGAGCGTGATCTGACACGCCCTTGGATTCGGGATGGAAATCGATGGCGCATCTTAGTGTGCGAAATTTTCATGGAACGCACCACTTTGGAGCAGGTTAGACTGCTTTGGCCTTTGATAAAGTCGCTACCCGCTGCTAACGAAGAAGTTGGGGTTTCTCAAACTACTAAGGAAACTATCCTCGCAGTTTTTCAAGGAGAACGTTTTGAGAAGAGGAGGAGGAAGTTCGAGAGCTTAGCATCTTCCATCAACGAACACCCCGAAGCATTTTGGGCACCAAGCATCGATCTGTTGGTTTTTCCTTCTCTCAATCCGGCACTTAAGGAGATTCTAGAGCTAGCTTCCCTTCAAACACGGGCAGAAGATCGAAGCGAGGAACCTGTGATTGTTGCGAAGGGTGTGCTCCGAGTGACTTCTAGATTCCAAGGCATCGACACGGAGAGCCGAAACAAGCAATCAGATGGCAGAATTAGCATCGCGAGGCTAATCGGTCTTAACGAAAACTCTCGGTCGGCACATCTTGCACTGTTTGAGCTCGGTCGTACTGTGTGCGTAAGTGAAATGCCTAGGTGTTCAGTATGCCCGCTCCAGCAATGGTGCGTATACGCTCAAAGCGAAACAAGTCGTGATAATCAATCGCAGGTTTTGTTTTAATCGAATCCAAGGTGCTTGGCCAACTCTGGCATCTCTGCCTTCAACAAGTTCGATATCGCATTGAGGGCTTCGAAGTTCCCTGTCCGTGCGGCAGCGGTACGAAGAGCAAGGCCAATTGTCTCACCAGACTCTGCTCCTCCAAATTCCCCCTTCGAGGCTGGGAAGTCATTCTCTTGGGGTGTTCGTTTGGCGTTTTCTCGTCGATATGCCGCATCGGCGGCAATACATAGCTCGTTTACTGGCCTAGTTAGCATCTTTCTAAGCTGACTAGGGAGGTTTACCCGCATCTTCGCTACGTTGATATTAAATGCGTCGTCAAGGGACGTTCCAAAGTCAACCGAAGCCCTGCCAAGCTTTGTATGCTCGTCGATTGTCCTAATTCCAGACCATCCTCCCCACTGAACCAGCCTGTCGGCTCGATAAATGTATAGTCCTTGCTGTTTGTTCCACTTGTCAATTCCGGAGGCAGCCTCAAAGGACTCCCTTGAGGAAAAGCTCGTTCGAGAAGGCAAAAGGTAGCGCTTCATGGTTACCGTGTCCGTAATATCACCGTGCTCTACCTCGAACTCATCGACTCCCATGAATTCGGTTTTGGGCTCATCACGTGCAAATGGATCCCAAGGTTGGAGACGCGTGTCATTAACTTCTATTGAAACCGCGGTAGGGGACTCTCCAGAAAGAAATCGGTGGAACACCATCGAAAGGTAAGACGAAAGCTTTGGCCCGAGAGCCTCGATTCTTCTGCGTGCCCAACCGCCTTCCGGAGACTTCACCGGTAGTAGCCGGTCGAGCTTCCGCCAGTACACAATTGTTCCTGGCGAATCACCTAACAACTCTGATTGGGCCTTTACTTGGTCTTCGTCACTGTAATCTAGGGTCACCCAGTCATCGACGGACTGAATAAAGTCAAGATCCAGAACTCGTGCTTGGATTGGATGGTTGTTGGTGCGAGAGATGACTTCGACTCTGCGGCACTGCGAGAGCGACGCAGTCTTCAAACCGAGACCGTAACGGCCCAATTCTTGGCTCAAGTAAGTTCGACGGCTACCGAAGCGCATGGCCTCGTCCACAGCCTTTGCACTCATTCCGCGCCCATTGTCGACTATGGCAACGCAAGACTCAAGACCATTAAAATCAATGTTAATTCTGATTTTGTCAGCGCCGGCCGCAATGGAGTTATCCACGATATCTGCTACCGCAGATTCAAAGCTATAGCCTATATCTCGGAGCGATGTAGTGAGTCGTCGAGCCGAGGGAGCTACGGAAATTTGTTTACTCATTACCCTTATTACTATTTATAGTTTGCGACTTAGAAGCGGCGTAGATGGAGCAGGCTTCCTCAACGATTTCTGCAATCAGCGCTTCTAGTTCAGTTTCGGTATAGAACTCGAAGTCTAGCAGTGGAACGTGACGTCTAATGTTGACCATGACCGCTCGCATAAGGTCACTTCGTGAGAAGTCGCCGTACTCGCGATATTGAAGATCGAATTCTCTAACGATGGCCCGTGCCAAAGCCGGATTGCCCGATAGTCCTGGGCGTTCCATGATTCCCACTGCTTCATCTTCGCCAAGTTTCGAATTGAGGGCGCGGCCTAATGTAGCTTCTCTCCACCAGAGTTTTCTAAAGACATTCCTATCGACACCTAGCCAGCGCTCAAAAGCAGGCTTTTTGGCCCGATTGGGGTACCTCCAAGCAGCGATATCCGGAAGCAGAATCATGGTTAAGAAATTCCAGATCTCTTGATTTGCAGCTTCTGCGGGGATGAGATCCATGTGATCGTATAGGATTGCTGCTGCTTTTTGGTCGAAGTCTCGAACCTTCTGAAGACCAAGAGGATTAGGGAAAGCTGATTCCTGAGCAGCTGCGAGAATCTCTTCTCTTAGCTTTTTGAGGCTAGTGGGGCTCACCTTTTCCGTTGCAACAGAATCGTGGAATTCCATGGGACTATGGGTGGCTGCGTTCTGCGTGAGTGCTGAAGGATCCTCAAACTGCGAATACTCACTGATAAGTGTCATTGCGTAGGCATCTGTAATCCTAGGATAGTAACTAATCGTCATTTGACATCCTTGAATGCTAGAGCTTGAGCTGCTGAGAATAGCGACGAAGTGTCCCGAGGAACATCTTCCAGAGGAGTATCTGGAAATAGCAACGAAGCGAGGTTAAGTATGGTTTCCGCCAATGAGCCAGAGTAGAGTGCGCTCTCGAAGAAGTCATTGAGCTCTGCTAGCTCGCCACACTTAAGTAGTAGTTGAACCATTATGTCCGTTTGGAGAAAAGCATCCCAAACCGCTTTTTCTTTTTGGTTTGGGTTCTCCAACATCCGTAAACACGTTTTGTTGTGAGTGTTTAGGAAGATGCGCAACCCTGCTTGTACGGGGAGCATTAGCTCGGTGCTGACCTCAACTCTCCACATTGCACCATCATGGGGCAATGCAGCTAGTTTGAAGTCAATCGGTGTGATAGGCATTTGCGCGGCGGCGCCTTCTAAGCGGATCCGCAGAACGTCGCTCTGCCACAACTTGGATCCTAGGCGTTCGGAGGTAAGCTGACCTTCGACTGCTGTGCCTGCTTGGGCTAAGTCTATGCGGATCTGCGCCTGTAAATCGCCACCTAGGAGCAGGCTGTCAAGGTCAACCTCAAGACGGTTAATGCCATCAGAAATGAGTTTTCGGGCACTAGCTCCCCTTTGCTTAGTTTTGTTTGAACTCCAGCTTATCTGTGCTCCGAATTGGGGCTTGTTGTCTAAGTTCTGGTCTGGATCAAACCCGCATCCCAAGGTGAACTCAGGAAGGTCTACGTTGACTATCGCGATGATTTTAACTGCAGACTGATAGTCCCAGTTGGGGAGCTCCCTGGAGTTGATGGGAAACTCGTCGTCGTCAATTTTGATCTTGAACTCCTCGACCACGACGCAAGACTTTGGAGGTGTCGGAAAACCAAAACTCACTACGTTAGCCATTGGCATTATCTTTCTTGTATCGAGATTTTGCCGTTTGGACGTTGCGTTCGAAGTTGACTTCTAGACGAACGGCAGTGTCCTTGGGCTGAAATACGTCCACGAGCAACTCTTGGTGTTCTTCAAATAGCGCTGTCTTGAGAGACTCCTCTACGCTCCCACTAAGAGTGTCGAGCGAAGCCTCGGATGCGGAATTTCGAATCCCAATCACCGATGGAATTGCGATTCCAACTTGGCGAAGGTTTTCTAGGATATTACCCTGATCAGAATCAACAATTGGTGCGACTGAAAGCTCCACAGGGAGCTGGCTCGGAGGTATAGCCACATCCAACTGAAAAGTGGTGATCGTCCCACCTGCAGTCTTTCTTAAGCTCTGTACACGAGAATCGTAGGTCGGTCGAGGCTTGGAGACAGATGAGTTAGGTCGCGGCTTCTTCTTTTGGGCAGAGACGCTACTGTTTCCCGTTCCGCCAATGGCATTGGAAATTAGAGAACCAAGGGATTGTGAAAGTGCGGTTGCAGCTTTAAGGTGCTGAGACTTTGCATGCGAGTTTCCTGCAGTACCAGTGCTTCTAACCATTTCTTTGAGGCGTCTAAAGAAGATGCTAACTGGATTATTCGTACTATTCCAGAAGCCTCTCAAAAGCTCGTGGTCTTGGGTAATCGTTTCATAGTTCCATTGGTGATGACCGGCAGGTTCGCTTCTTGCAAAAACAATGTCGGCATCTTCATCTGCGATAAAAACTCCGCAATAGGGCTTTCCTGTGGTCGCCTCTGGAGCTTTGTAGTACTCGACAATCATCCTTGGGTTGCGAATTGTTGCGATGTGACTGGAAACGTCCTTATCAATTATGGTATCGACAATTTTTATTGGCTTAGGTAGATCGATCAGGGACAAAGTTCCCAGTACTTTTTTAGGCCGAATACTTGCTAGCCTGGTCACTCGGCCATTAAAAAAGTGTTCCCAAGCGTTCATCGGTGCATCTTGGTGCTCAATAGCTTGGACAAAGGCATCTATAAATCTCCGTAAGGCTTTGTCTTCGTCCGGATTGATGATCTTTACCGGTTCGCCCTTGAAGGAAACCAGAAACTCAATGGGATCCATTCCCGTATCAACATCGATCATGTGGGGCCAAGCCCAGCGAGTCAGTGAGTTTGCTATTTCCTGCAGGATACCGCGCTGGCGTTGCTCTAAAGGCACGATATCTGATTCTTCAGTTTCAGTACTCGCTGACATATCTGGGCTGAGGATCATAATAGAGGTACCGGTCGGGCGCTCCTCAGTAAAGTGTGCATCTAGCCCCAATAATGAAGCAATTCGATCGGCGGTTTCGCCCTCGAAGGGCTCGGCATATTCTGTGCGGTCTATTCCCGTTTCTTCAATTGCATGCTCACCCCACCAATGCCGGCCTGTATATGCGACTCCGTCTGCGTTGAAGTCTTCGGAGTTTGACATAGCTATCAAGCGGTGGACGCGTCGGTTGTTTTCATCGACAGTTCGCGTGTAGACCACGACGGTGTTCACCTCACTTGCAATGAAGAAGACTCCTTTTCCGAAGCCGTAGGTTCCGCCTGCCAAGACCTTGGAGTCGCTGCGCCCAATGTTGCGTATAAAGGAATTGAAGTCTGTTGGTCCGTCGACAGCAGCGGTAGCTTTGCTAGGTCCCCGTAGTCCATGAGTTCCGGAATCGCTAACACATAAAGCAGTGATGCTATTTTGTCCGAGCGCTTTCTCGAGCTCTGGGATTCCGACGAAGTCATTTCCAAAAACTTCTTGTCGGAGGGTGGACACTTGATCCGCGAATAGCTCGCGGAAATCAATCGCAAATGTCACTCCATCGTCGGTAGAAGCCCTATCTCGAGCATCCCAACTATTCTGGAGAGTTTCACGGGTAAACATGTCCCAAGCTGATAGGGCTTGGCTTTTCATCGTACGTGTTACAGAAGTGGCGTATACGTCACCTGAGGGATCAAAAGGCTTTTTGTGATGGTAGGGCATAGTCTCTATCGAATGTATGTGGAGAAGTCTCTGTGTCCAGGAACGCTCGCAGGCCCTGCAAGGTCGATGGAATAAGAGAGATTTTGGATACGATTTTGGTCGTTAACTAACTTGACTTGGGGAAAATCCGGTGTGATTTCAAACTCATGTACATCTACGGCGAAATAGCTGCCGAATTTTTGGCGGTTCTGTTTGCTGAAAAAATCAATGCCGAACTCTTGTGTTTGCTCAATAAAGCGCTCCACATCAAACTCTGAGAAAGCATTCAGCTTTTCTATCAAGTTAGGAATCGAGATCGGACCGTCTAGATGGCGCTCATATCGTCGAAAAACTAGAACTAAGGGCTTGTCATTCAGAGTGTCTAGTTGATCCGCACCGTGGATAGTGGCGAGGAGCCTCTCTGCTGAAGAAGTCGCTTTGCATTCCACCGCGCAATCTGAGAACTCAAAGTCGTGCTTTCCGCTCTGGGGACCGAACCAAGACTCGAGGGGATGAGGAGAGTTGTCTTCAAATAGTCCGATAAGCACTTCAAGCTCGGCTAAGAGGCCTACTTCGGTCTCGGGTGAGATTGGCGCATGCTTGGCTCCTGCGAAAAGGCGGCGCCATTTTGCTAACTGCCCAGCAACATCCTGCGGGCCAGTGTGGGGGTTCTCATCGAGGAAGTTCAGGATTTCGTCAATGAAGAAGTAGAAGATAGCTTCATGATTCAGGTCTTTCAGGGCAAGACGCGTTTGAAATGCTCTAACGCCGTTACTGTTCAGACGAGAACTCTTTGTTAAGTGGATCGCAAGGCTTCTACGGTCTTCAGTAAATATCTCCAAATCTTTGGCACTACATGGAATATCAATTCCAATCTCGCCGTTTTCCTGAACAAAGCAGATGACTGGGCCTGCTTCGATTTCTACACCCGACTCGAGAACCCATTCTTGACCAGGCTTGAGCGAATCATCTTTCCGAGCGGCCTGAAAGAGGAACGCAGCTCTATCGAACGCTGGCACTACTTGTCTCCATCTTCAACCTCATTAGAGAAAGCCTCTTCTTCAGACTCTTGAATTAAGCGCATTGTTTCAGCGTCGATCGGTTCTTTCGCGCTGACGTAGTCTGCGGTGATGTCGGGGTTGTTTGAATTCGGGAAGAAGAGTCCAATGCCGATGATCGTCTCTACTGCATCTAGGTCTTTCCTCCGGTTCCTTATATCGATCTCTTTGCCAGATTTTGAGAACCGTTTCTGTGTGGTTTTGGAAAGTGGATTGATTGCGTAGATAGCGAGGTGTCCCACATCAGAGCCCACATGTTCCTCGTATGCGTCCAGCAGCCTTGATTCCGTAGTTCCCTCAGTACTCGAAAGCTCTTTCAGTATTTGTGACCGAGCAGCGGAATCGATATCCGCGGTATTGATGCGATCCATTGAACCTACCAAGGCTTTTATGTTCGCTACATTCGGATTTGAATTCGCGATCATTTGTGAGCGGTTGATTAGCGGGAGATTTGTCCCGAGGCCCAAGTCTATGGTCTCTTCATCGTCCTTATGGCTCTTTCCATAGAAAGAGACGTCCCAACTACGAATCGAATCTGTATCGTGCTCGCGCTTCAGGTACTTCTTCAGCAGTGCTGCGTCGTTCTTTCCTAGATTCGATTCCTCGTAAATGGTGTAGTTGTCCAAGAACTCTTCGATGATGGAAGGGGAGATGCCTCGGAAAACTTGCGTGCCGTTGCTCTTGGGAATTTCGCGCACACCAGCTGACTTGATCTCAGCAACGAGCCTTTTGGTCGCTTCAATGTTCGACTCTAGCCACTGCCTGTCTTTGTGCCGAAAAAGGATCGTTTGAACCTTTTGCCCTGAATAGCTAATGCTTGCGGGGCGGCTGTCTTGTTGTTTCGCGCGGGCGGTGACTTCCATGGAGGGATGAACTCGAATTCGTGCTTGGAAGTCCATTGGGGTGAGGTTCTCTTTTGCATAGCGTGAGAGGTCGCGTCGGAGATCCGCTTCGACTAATGATAGATCTTGGAACCAAGACTCCAGCTCCTCCGTCATCCAGATACGAGGCAGGTCGCCGTAACCATTCCTGAACCCAAACCATCGGCCCATCTGAAGCAGAGTGTCATAGGCAGTAGCAGTTCTTACAAAGTAGCTTGAAACTAATCCTTCAAGAGTTAATCCTCTTGCAAGCGTGTTTCCACCAACGGCAATGACGGTCAAAGGACGTCCGGTGCTGTAGTCTAGGCGGTGTTCAGATATTCCGTTATCCATAACAACCTCGATGTCATTGAGGACGCGGGGAATATAAGCGTCTACTTCCTCAAAGGTAAGCGGTTTGTACCCTAGTTGCTCCGGAGGCACCGTAGAGATCTCCGATTCCCACTGCTTACGAAGCTCGTTGCGCAGATTATCCTTCTTGTAGTGAGATTTGAGAATACGTACGTGTTCGGCGATTAGGTCGCGTAGTTGTTCGTGAGCGACAGTTCGAACGGCGGTGTGGACCAGCATTGAAGAATGCTTGGAGGCTTGACCTCGGGCATGTCGTGCGGCAGTGGCGAGGATAAACCAACGGATTGCTTCGTCGAGTGAATCGGGAATGCTAGGGTCCCAGGCTTCTCCTCCGTTCTTCTTGCTCGGCGGGCGAGTCTGGTCTACTTCGGATTCGTCGATGGTGCGTATCATATTGAGTCCGTCGGATTCGATATATTCTTCACCCGACAGCGGGGCTCGCCCAAAAATGGTCTCAGTTCCGAAGTAACCATTCGGCATCGGGAGCACGTGGATGAAGTCCTTCGGGTAAATATCTTGGTCCTCATTAGGGTCGATGAGGATGTTTGCGAACGGAGTCGCAGAATATGCAACGTAGGCAGTCTTGCTGTTTCTCAAAAGCTCGCGTATTTGGGCATTAATCCTCGAGACTTCTGACTGGGCTTTGGGCGAAACATTGATGCTTGCTTGGTCTGATTCATCGTCGATGACCAAGATAGGAAGCTCTTTGGTCGAAGTCCCACCATTTTTGAGGAGCTGGTTAAGAGCCTTTAAGACGTGTCCATTCTTCTTTACCACGGCAATCATTCTGTTATCAGAGTTGCTGAAGAAGGAACTCGCATTGTTATGGTTGGCAAGAAACTTGGACTTGTTGAAGTCGGATTCAATGTCGGTAAGGTGTATCCATCCAGACGTGCCAGAAATTAATTGTTCGTCAATACGCGCTTGAGTTTGTTTGCGGAGATTATCAGTTAATCCAGCCAAGACAATGATGAGTCGATAACCTACATCGGCAGCTTTTGCTATCAGCGAGATAAAGTTCGTCGTCTTACCGCTTTGTACGTAACCAAGAACGAGGCCGCGAACGTTAATGGTTGACTCCGCTGGGGGGCGCAGGGAACCGAGTGTGACACTGGAAGCTGCGTCAACGTCATTGAGAGCGGCACCAAGAATTGGTTCAAGTACTTGTTTTACGTGCGGCCAGTAGATGTGGTCTTGTTCTCGAGGGCCGCTGTACCAACTGCCTTTTTCCAGTTCCTTCCTGTTCGTGATGTCAATTCCCTCATACTTAGCAATCTTCCCAGTTTCGCGTAGAAAGCGGGATCGTGCCTCTTCCATGACCTCTGCCGGAGGTTGTGCGTATGGGTTAGAACAGACCTTTTCAATTGCCGCGTCAATTGAGTGGCCTGAGCCCACTATGTCTCTGATTATGTCGAGAATGTAGCTTACTTCTCGGCTGACGGAGCTATCTGACATTTTCGTTTCCCTTACCTGAGTAGACACCGTTTAAGACATTACATTGGCAGCGTTCCGGTGTCGTCGAGACCGACAATTAGACCCGAAGCGGCACTGCATCAACCTTGTGCCGCCCGGTGGCGTAGTAGATGCCGGTCATGAGCACGATGAATCCGACACCGACGCCGAGGGAGACGCGGTAGTCGGCCTGCCAGACCATGATGCCGAAGGTGAAGATGATAAACGCGATGGCGATGTACTGCCCCCAGGGCCAGAAGGGCACCTTGTAGGTGAGCTGGGCAAGGTCGGCCTTGTCCATGCCGCGGCGGGAGTAGACGTGGGCAAGCAGGATCATCAGCCAGACGAAGATGGTGGCGAAGGTCGCCAGGGAGGCGATGATGGCGAATACATTCTCGGGGATAACGGCGTTGAGGATGGTGCCGACGATCATCACGATGACGAGGATGACGGTGGACATGACAGGAATGCCGCGCAGCTGCTTGGACATCACGGCGGGGGCGAGGTTCTGCTTGGCCAGGCCGGTGAGCACGCGGCCGGCGCCGAAGAGGTCGGCGTTGATGGCGGAGAGCGCGGCGGTAATCACCACGAAGTTGAGCAGGCCGGCGGCCCAGGAGACACCCAGGGAGCTAAAGATCTGCACGAAGGGGGATTCATCGCCGGTGATGGAACGCCAGGGGTTGAGCATCAAGATGACGAGGATGGCCAGGACGTAGAAGAGCAGGATGCGCACGGGCACGGTGTTGATGGCCTTGGGCACGGAGACCTCGGGGTCCTCGGCCTCAGAACTGGCGACGCCGATGATCTCAGTGCCGCCGAAAGCAAAGAGCACCAAGATGAAAGAGGCGATAAGGCCCTCGGCGCCGTTGGGGAAGAATCCGCCATCGTTGACGAGGTTGGCAGGGCCGGTGGTGGTGGAGGCTCCGGAAAGCCCGAAGACCAAAATGGCGGCACCGCCGATGATCATGGCAACCACCGCGCCGACCTTGATGGTGGTAAAGGCGAACTCGAGCTCACCGAAGGCGCGCACGCCGGCGACGTTGGCGGCGCCCACAATGAGTAGGGTCACCGCCACCCAGACCCATTGCGAGACATCGGGGAACCACAGCTTCATGTAGATGCCAATCGCCGTGAGGTCCGCCAGAGCCACGATGACCATCTCAAAGGCGAACATCCAGCCGGTGATGTAGCCGGCCCAGCCACCCATGTAGGCACGTGCGTACTCCGCGAAGGAGCCGGTGATGGGGTTGCGCACGGCCATCTCACCGAGGGCGCGGAGCATGAAGTAGACCACGGCGCCGCCGAGGAGATACACCAAAAGTACCGACGGCCCGGCCGCCTGGATGGCGCCAGCAGAGCCGTAGAACAGGCCGGTTCCAATGGCTGAGCCCAGTGCGATGAAGTGCAAGTGGCGGTGTTTGAGGCCCGCGCGCGGAGAGGTTCCGGACATGGAGATCCTTCTATCTAAAAGAGAAAAGTGATTGCTTTAACCCAAGTATCTTCTAAGAAAAACTAATTCCCGGCAAACCGTCTCAAGCGCGCAGCGCCCGGGCGACTGCATCCGCCATGGCTTGCTGCCCCGCGTGGGTGGGGTGCATGGGGAAGGAACCGGTGTTCTCCCCAGTGAAATCCACCCAGGGTTCGGGGGAGCAGCCGGTGTGTTGCGCGGCGTCGTCGGGCAGCACGAAAAGGGCGCCGTGGCGTACAGCGGCGTCCGCTACCGCCAGGTTGATGTCCTGGATTGATTGCGAAAGCCACTGCCTATCCGTCGCGGCCAGGGGAGCAATGGCCGCGCAATCGTCCGTGGAGGTGATAAGCGGCATATAACCAGTGGCGACGACGCGGGCGTTGGGCGCGCGCTTGGCGAGTTCCTCATAAAGCACATCAAGGCGCCGCGGAAGATCGGAAATCTCCAGCGCGATCTGCTGGCCGTGCTCCTGCTGGCAGGTTGATTCCTGGGCGCCTCGCTCGAGGCACGAGGCCATGAGGATGAAGCTGGCGTCGTTGCCGCCGATGCTCAAAGTCACGAGATCCGTAATCGGGGTCAGTGCGTCTACCTGGGGAGGATGCTCGCCGGCGGAGCTGAGCACATCGAGCGTGGTCGCACCCTGGCAGGTGACGTTGGCGAGCGTTTCTACGTCAAGCTCCTTGGCCAGAAGCTCCGGGTAGGAGTCTTGGGCGCGCACGCAGGTATTGGGAGGATCCAATGGAAGCGCAGTCGAGCCCATGGCGGAATAGGAATCCCCCAGGGCGACGTAGACTTCTGGACTCCAAGGTGCCGGAGATTCTTCAGTGGACTGGCTGGGAGGGGCAGGCTGCGAGGAGCATCCCGCAAGGAGGCCCACACCGAGGATGACAGCCGCCAGTTTCTTCATGTTCGTCATGGTAGCCCAGCCGTCGCAGTGTGACAGGCGCCGGGAGTGTGGCCAGGGTGTGTTTATGCCCATCATCGGGTGAAGGAATAGTCTTTGCTGGCGTAGTCGCGTACTGTGGAGCGAGCAATGAGCATTACCGATAACGCCACCGGCGGCACGAAAGAGCCGGAAGAATTTACTAAGTCGGAATCTCAGGAAATCTCGCAAGGTGATATTGACAACACCGGGGCTGCGAATACTTCTGAGGACGCCGGCGCTGAAGATACTTCAGCCAATGACAACTCCCAGGGGTTTGCAAACCTCGGCCTGCCTGATGATGTGCAGCAAGCCGTTGCGAAGGTTGGGTACACCCAGCCGTCCCCTATCCAGGAACAAACCATCCCGATCTTGATGGAAGGCCGCGACGTCGTCGGCCTTGCACAGACCGGTACCGGCAAGACCGCAGCTTTCGCGCTGCCCGTCTTGTCGCAGATTGACGTCAAGGCCCGCCACCCGCAGGCCCTCGTCCTTGCCCCCACCCGTGAGCTTGCACTGCAGGTTGCGGATTCTTTCCAGACTTTCGCCGATCACCTAGGTCGCATTGAGGTGCTGCCTATCTACGGTGGTCAGGCTTATGGCATTCAGCTCTCCGGCCTGCGCCGAGGAGCACAGGTCATCGTGGGTACTCCCGGCCGTGTCATCGACCACCTAGAGAAGGGCTCACTGGATATTTCCCAGCTGCGCTTCCTCGTGCTCGATGAGGCTGATGAGATGCTCAACATGGGCTTCCAGGAGGATGTCGAGCGCATCTTGGAGGACACCCCGGAGGGCAAGCAGGTTGCTTTGTTCTCGGCGACCATGCCCAATGGCATCCGCCGCCTGTCCAAGCGCTACCTCAACGACCCAGCCGAGATCACGGTCAAGTCCGAGCGTCGCACCAACGACAACATCAAACAGCGCTACCTGCTGACCCCGCACCGTCAGAAGATGGACGCGTTCACGCGCATCCTCGAGGTCATTGACTACGACGCCATCATCGTGTTCTGCCGTACCAAGCATGAGACCGAAGAGGTAGCGGATCAGCTCAAGGAGCGCGGATACAATGCTGCTGCCATCAACGGCGACATCGCCCAGCAGCAGCGTGAGCGCACCGTTGATCAGCTCAAGGATGGTCGCCTCGACATCCTCGTGGCTACTGACGTTGCCGCGCGTGGCCTCGACGTTGACCGCATCACGCACGTGGTCAACTTCGATATCCCCAACGACACCGAGTCCTACGTGCACCGCATTGGCCGTACTGGCCGCGCGGGTCGTACCGGTGAGGCGATCTTGTTCGTCACTCCGCGCGAGCGTCGGATGCTGCGTTCCATCGAACGCGTCACCAATGCACGCTTGGAAGAGATGGAACTGCCTACCGTTGATGCCGTCAACGACAAGCGCAAAGAGCGTTTCGCGCAGGCCATCACGGATAATCTCGAGACCAAGCAAAGCGAATTGTTCCGCGGCCTAGTGCGCAAGTACTCCGAGACCAACAACGTTGCGATGGATGACATCGCTGCCGCATTGGCCGTACAGCTGCAGGGCGGAACTGAGTTCCTGCTCAAGGATCAGCCTGCCTTCAAGAAGGATCGCCGTGACCGCGACCGCTTCAGCCGCGACGACCGTGGAGACCGCGGCGACCGCGGCGACCGCGGACATCGCGGAGGATTCCGTGACCGTGATCGCGGAGACCGTGGCCCCCGTCGCCCGGATGGAGATTTCGAGACCTACCGTCTCGACGTCGGCAAGCGTCAGAACGTGCGCCCAGGCGCCATCGTCGGTGCCATTGCCAACGAGGGTGGCCTGTCCTCCAAGGACTTTGGCCGTATTACCATCGCCGTGGGGCATACCCTCGTCGATCTGCCCAAGGGCATGGACCCGCAGGTGCTCGATCGTCTCAAGGACACCCGCATCTCTGGCCAGCTGATCAACATCCAGAAGGACTCTGGCCGTCCGCCTCATCGTGGCGGCGGAGACCGTGATCGCGGAGATCGTGGTGGACGCGGTGGTTACCGCGGAAATCGCGACCGTGACCGTGGTGGTCGCGGCGGCTGGCGCGACTAAGCAATCCCAGCGTAAAAGGCCTCTAGTGAACTAGGGGCCTTTTACGTGTTTTGCGGGGTCTCACTATATTCGGGGGTAGATGTCGGTGGCATGGTTTAGGCTGTGATTCGAAAGGGTATTCGATACTTTTGTTTCACGGGGGAGTGACAACTAATGACTACCGCCTTTTATGCCAATACCAACCCAGCACACGAGGTTTCTGCTGCCGCCACAGGGCTGCGGCGGGAAGAATACTTGTTCTGGCGCTCGCTGCAGCCGGAGGAGGACGCCGATATTGACATCGTCGTGGCCACTTTGTCTGGGCTTACAGGAGCAAGTGAGGGACGCATCACGCGGATCATCTACACTTTTGTGCGCTTAGAGAAGCTTCCGCGCCTGCGTGCGGAGCAGGAGGAAAGCTTCCATCTCGACCTAGACAGGCTCATAGCCATAGATTCGGCACTGTCGAAACTGGGGGACGTCGCACAAGAGACTTTGCAGGATATCGACGAGGAACTGACCAGATACCTCTCAGCGCGCCAGCCCAACCAGAAGTTGCCTTCACATCGAAACCTGCGGCGGAAGTTGCGGGATACTTTGATGCGCAAGGACTCCTCAATCGCTGCCAAAGACCCGCGGCGTCGCCCTGCCTATGGCGTGTATCCCATGGGCAAGGATAGTGCCACACTTAGCCTCGATGTGGACTTAGAAACTGCGGCCGTCATCGACGCCAATGTCGCTTTTCTTGCTGAGCGCGACAACATCACTCGGGCAGGAGCAGCGATAGCGCTGCTTAGCGGGGAATCTGTTGCGGAGGCTAAGGTCACGCTCAATGTTTATAAGTCTGATTGTCCGGACGCGCCAGGCTTCATCCAGGAGCTGGGCTGGGTGCCGTCCGAGGTAGCTGAAAGGCTGGCTGCGCGTGCTAGTACCGTGCGTGACATGGATGCGGCACAGCGTGCCGTCTCGCCCAACTACGTCACGCCTGCTGGTATCGGCGCTTATGTTGAGGGTCGTGATGCAGTGTGCCGCTGGCCCGGTTGTGACGTTCCTGCGCAGGATGCTCAAAAGGATCATCGTATTGACTTCGCGGATGGCGGTCCGACCTCAGCGGCGAATCTCGCGAGCCTGTGTCAACACCACCACAACATCAAGACTGATGGCCGGGCTCGCTACATCATGGACCCAGTCAGTGGGGATATTGTCTGGCTCTTTGAGGATTCAACTTGGATCTACGATGAGGCCACGGGCCCTTTGGCGCCGCGGAAAAGAAACTGGGTCCGCACGGTGGCGCAGGCCACGCAGGGCAGAAGAAAAGCCGCTCACGACGAGGCGCAGCGGCTAAAGAAAGAGCTCGATGATGAGGTCTTAGACGAACATCAAGCAAGCACAGATAACCCACAAGAGGTTGAAGATCCCACCCATGGCGGCCAGTGACTTCTTGGTCGCGGCGAAGTCCTCACCAGAGTTCTCTTCGAGTGCAGCGAGGGACTTCTTCTGCTTCGGGATGATAAGGAAGAAAAGGAGGCACCAAGCAACGATTGCCACCAAGATAGCGATGTGGAACTGAATCTCGGACTTGTAGGTGGATAGGTCCGCGAGGAATACGCCGATGCCCAGGATCGGAACGATGGCAGAAATATAGCCATAGGTGCTGGTTATGTTGTGCAGAAGGCGTGCTGCGCCTAGTGCGGAGACGTCACCTTGGGATGCCTTGAGCATCTGGGACTGGTAGGTCGAGGTCGATACGCAGACGGGGCCGATTAGCAGTAGGGCGGAGATGACGTGTAGGAAAATCAGAAAAGATGTCACGGGGGTGTGTGGCCTTTCAAAGGACGGAATGTACACCCTGAGCCTATCTAACCTGGAAGCAGGAACTCGAATCGACACTGCCTACGCATCACCGAAACGTCTGCGGTAGGCAGCGAAAGCTCGTATGCGCGTGCTATCTCTGCCAGGCGTGTAGAGTAGGCGCAGCGCTTCTTCGGGGGTAGCCACTCTGAAGGGAGGCTATCGGACTTCTGTTGGTTGAGGCTGCGCTGCGTGGCCACCAGATTGAGTGGATCGTTGGCAAAGCGAGCGCGTGTGTTTCGATCCCAGCTGTGTGCGCCCATGTCCCAAGCAGCGGAGAGGGGAAAGACGTGGTCGACTTCCACGGCTTCGCTATTGGACACTGCTTGGTCGGAGTATGGATCGTAGAACGTTCCGCCTGTGACTCGGCAGTTGAGAACGCTCGCCTGTGTTGACTGCGCTAAGCGCACAGCCTCGCGGGTAGTGCACTGGCCATGTGGCTGCCAGCTTCCAAAAAGTGCGCGGTCATATCCGAGGACGTCTTGGCGCTGGGGCACCGTAGCGATGTCCAAGCGGGGGCCGGGATATAGATACAACAGTGTCAAAAACGTCAAAGCCACCAAGAAATAGAACTTCATGTTCTATTTGACTTGGCGGCGGGGGGACGCGTTCCTTAGTCTTGGACCTTTTGCGCGGCCTTTTCGAAGTCGACGTCGGCATCCTTGGCGGCCAGCTTCGAGAGCTTGGCGGCCTGCTCGAACTCTTCAACAACCTCGTCAGAAGGTTGCTTGGTAGCGAGGGAAACGACGACAGCCGCAACAAGGGCGGCGAGGAATCCGGGGACGATTTCGTAGAGGACGTCGGAAAGCGGCGACACACCCCAAGCAATGGTGATGACGGCTCCGACCACCATGCCCGCAATAGCACCGGAGGAGCTGAGGCGCTTCCAGTACAGCGACAACAAGATGATTGGGCCGAATGCGGCACCGAAGCCGGCCCAAGCGAAGCCGACCAAACCGAGGATAGAATCCGAGGGGTTGATAGCGAGCACACCTGCGAGAACGGCGATGGCGACCACCGCGGTGCGGGAAAGATTGATGAGCACGTCTTCGCTGGGCTTGCGCTTGACGAAGATGGTGTAGAGATCCTCGATGAGGGAGGAGGAGACGACCAGCATCTGCGAAGACATGGTGGACATGATGGCCGCTAGAACGGCAGTGAGGACCAGACCAGCGATTAGTGGGTGGAAGAGGATCTGAGCCATGTCCAAGAAGATGGTTTCGTAATTTTGGGTGTCCGTGATCGTGTAGTTCTTCTGAGTGAAAAAGACCGTGCCAATGATGACGACGAAGACAGCGCCGATGATCGAGAGCGACATCCAGGCAATGGCGTAGAAGCGGCCGGCCTTGGCATCGGCGGGCTTGCGCAGCGCCATGAAGCGGACAAGGATGTGCGGCTGGCCAAAGTAGCCTAAGCCCCAAGCCAAGTTGCCGATGACAACTGCGGCGGAGACTCCAGAGAACACTGAGAAGTAGGTGGGGTTGTCGATCTCGCCGTTGGGGCCATAAGGATGGTTGCTAGCGAAGCTAAAGATATCCATTGGGTTATCGAGCGAGATGAAGGCCATGATCGGAACGATGAGTAGGGCAGTAAACATCATGAGGCCTTGGACCACGTCGGTATAAGAAACGGCCAAGAAGCCACCGACGAAAGTATAGAACACGGTAACGGCAGCAATGATGAGCATGCCAACGAGGTAGTCGCCGTTGAATGTCGATTCGAAGTAGCGGCCGCCGGCGACCATGCCGGAGGAGACGTAGAAGGTAAAGAAGAAGATGATGATGGCTGCGGCAAGGACGCGCAGGATGCGGGACTTGTCGCGCAGGCGGTTCTCAAAGAAGGAAGGCACGGTGATGGAATTGCCGGCTACTTCGGAATAAGAGCGCAGACGTGGTGCGACCCACGTCCAGTTCGCCCACGCACCGATAATGAGACCGACGGCAATCCAGATTTCGGAGAGACCGGTCAAGAAGAGCGCTCCTGGCAGGCCCATGAGCAGCCAACCAGACATATCTGATGCGCCTGCGGAGAGCGCCGCGACGAATGGATTCAGGCCACGGCCGCCGAGGACATAATCGTCATACTCGTCGGTTTGTTTGTAGCTCCAGAATCCGATTGCGGCCATCGCAAGCAGATAGATAATCATCGCGATGACGTACCAAGTGGAGTCTTGCACTGATTTCTCCTCGTAGATAGTAGGGACGTTCCCACGCTAGCGAGCACGAAGCGGTCACCCAACTCCATTTCACCTGTTCTTAACGTGTGGCGCAGTTCATTCACAGCTTATTTCAATGTCTCAACAGGTAAAACAGCAGAATATAACGACGGTATAACGATTGGGGCGGGAGCGTTGCATTCTGTCTAATAGCTGAAGCGCTCATGCGAAAGGGGCGCTGCTAAACTGGCATCTATGGCTTCTTACCTTTTGCATGGACTTTGGTTACCCGTCTCGGGCCTTAGTCTATGGATTGAACAGGTAGAAGGGCACAAGATAGTCCTGCCCTCCGCCGTGCCCGATGGTGCATTTCCCGAGGCGGTGGAGGCGCTGTTAAAGAAGAAGTCTTTCCGCAACCGCGCCCGAGTCTCTTTGCGTACGCCGAAGGGCAAGGACGTCTCGTTGATGGTCCCCATGGCGATGTTTGCGCCCGAGGAGGCGGTGTCTGCGCTCGCGGGTCTATCCATTCTGGATGATGGCAACGCAGCAGCCAGCCCGCAACAGCGCGAGTCCATCGCGCCTGATTTGTTTTGGCTCATCCGGGCCTACCGCGGACTGCGGGCCTTCGTGCGTGCCGGGCGCGTAACGATAAGGCTGTCCTACCAGGCTGGCGAGTGGTACCCGATGTGGCAACTAGCTTCGGGACTGGGAGAGCGTGGCTGGCTGGGGGAGATGATCGCGGCAGCTCCCGGAATCTTGTCTATCAATAATCGTTCACTCTCGGAGGACTTGGCCGAGGAGTTGACTCACTGGATTGCCTACGTGGAACTGCGCCACCTGACCCAGGCGGCGCGGCCTTATCCCTGGCACGATTTTGCCCAGGCGCTGCTTACTACCTCGCCGGTCAAGCGTGGACGCGCACAGCTTCTGCGTGGCCTCAACGAGTGGAAAGACTCGATTACCTCGGTGGACCTACAGCTGGTATTCATCGTCGAGGAGCCGCCCAAGGATGAGGATCCGGGGCAGTCCGCCTGGCCCATTAGGGTGCAGGTGCGCTCGGGTACGGACTCTCCGCAGCCAATTAGGCTCGACAGCCTTGACCGGGCAAGTGTGGAACGTCTGCGAGAGGATCGTCGTAAAGCGATCGCCATCGCGCCCGTATTAGGGGAGTCCCAATTGCCGGTTGACCCAGATGCCGGGGATTGGGACGTGTACCTGCGCACCGACAGCCTAGTTTCTTTCATCGGAGCGGATGCCGCCGCGCTCAAGGCCGCAGGGTTTACCGTCATGCTGCCCAAGGCGTGGGCGCAGATGGAAACCAAGGCCAAACTCGAGACCCGCGAGGTGCGCGACCCTGCCGAGGGCTCCACGAAGGCGCACCTAGGCATGGACAAGCTGGTTGAATATGACTGGCACATGTCGGTTGGGGACATCGAGCTCAGCGATGAGGAGATGCAACAGCTTGTTGAGTCGAAATCGGGGTTGATTCGCCTGCGCGGAGATTGGGTCATGGCGGATACCCAGTCGATATCGAAGATCTCTGAGTACATGGAGGAGCTGGCTCAGACCGCTAACAAGCGGGCCAAGAAAGAACTGGAGCGCCTCGCCGCAGCCGCCGAAATGGCTCGCCAGTTGGAGCAGCCGGGGTGGCAGGAGCTGGTGGCGGACGTCGAAAAGCGCCGCCAAGAGTTCAACGATGGCCAGATAGAGCAGGTTTCCGTGGCCGAGCTGCGGGAGCTTGCGTTGACCTCCATGGCGCAGGAGCCGATAGAGTTCACCGGATCGACCTGGCAAATGGCGTTGCTCGGAGGCATGTCCACGCAGGCGCCGGAGAGAATCGAATTGCCAGAGACCATTCATGCGGAGCTGCGCGAGTATCAACGGCGCGGCGTGGATTGGCTCTACTGGATGTCCCGCAACAATATCGGCGCGGTCCTCGCCGACGACATGGGCCTGGGCAAGACACTTCAGCTGCTCTCGCTCGTTGCGGTGGAGAAGACACGCGCTGAGGCAGCAGGGCCCACGCTCATCATCGCCCCGACCTCGGTGGTGGGGAACTGGGCGCGCGAGGCGAAGAAGTTCGTGCCCGATTTCCGGGTTCTGGTCCAGCACGGCTCGGATCGCCTGCGTGGTAAGCAGCTGGTGGAGGCGGCGGCCAAGATGGACTTGGTCATCACCTCCTATGGCACCGCTGGGCGGGACTTCGCCGTTCTGGGCCAAGTGGAATGGGATCGCGTGGTCCTCGACGAGGCGCAGGCCATCAAGAATGCGGCGACGCGATCTTCCAAGGCCGTGCGTTCGCTGCCCTCTCGTCACCGCGTGGCTCTTACGGGTACGCCCGTGGAGAACCGCCTCTCGGAGATGCGCTCTATCCTCGACTTTTGTAATCCCGGGGTGCTCGGCAGCGCCTCCTTCTTCCGCAACCACTTTGCCAAGGCCATCGAGCGCGAGGGCAGTGAGGTTATGTCGGAGCGGCTGCGGCAGCTCACGGCGCCCTTTATCCTGCGTCGCCTCAAGACCGATCCCAGCATCATCGATGACTTGCCGGAGAAGTCGGAACAGATTGTTACGGTGTCGATGACCGAGGAACAGGCGGCCTTGTACAAGGCGCTTGTCGACGACGTTCAGAAAACCCTCAACGAGAAACACGGCATAGCCCGCCGCGGTCTGGTGCTGGCCTCCCTCACACGCATCAAGCAAATCTGCAACCATCCCGCGCACTATCTGGGCGATGGCTCCGCGGTGACCATCAAAGGCAGGCACCGCTCCGGTAAGGTCAAGGAGCTCATGCGGATCGTGGACGGCGCCGTCGAGAGCAACGAAAGGTTGCTGATCTTTACCCAGTACCGCGCGTTTGGCAGCATCTTGCAGCCCTATCTTTCCCAGCAGCTGGGCCGCGAGATTCCTTTCTTACATGGCGGGGTGACCAAGAACAAGCGCGACCAGATGGTCGAGGACTTCCAGTCTCCCGATGGACCGCCTGCGATGATCCTTTCGCTCAAGGCGGGAGGCACAGGTCTTAACCTAACCGCGGCCAATATCGTGGTTCACATGGATAGATGGTGGAATCCCGCGGTGGAGAACCAGGCCACGGACCGCGCTTTTCGCATCGGCCAGCAGCGCAACGTGCAGGTCTATAAGATGATCACCGCAGGAACCCTGGAGGAATCCATTCAAGATATCCTCGACGGCAAGACCCAGCTGGCCGGCGCGGTGGTCGGGGAGGGCGAAGGCTGGTTGACGGAGCTGGATCCCGAGCAGCTGGCCCAGCTGATGAGTTATAAGGAGTCGGATTAATCGTGGCCGCTGAGCAAGATAATGTCATCTACGCTAATTTCGGCGCGCGCAAACGCGTCTCCTCGCCTGAGCAGGTGCACCGCGTTTCCGCGCTGTCGGACGCTGCTACTCGGGTAACGCAGTTTATCTATAAAAACGCCGATAGCGGCCGCATTTCGCGTGGGCGCCAGTATGCGGCTGGAGGCCACGTCGTAGGCCTAGACGTGCGCAACGGCGCGGTGCATGGCCGAGTGGCAGGCTCCCAAAACGAGCCCTTTGCCGTGCTTATCCAACTGCCTTTCCGCTCCAATGACGATATCGCTCGGATCTCAGAGATCTTCGCCCGTACCCCAAACTCCTTGGCGCAGGCGCGTGAAGGAGTATTTAGCCCTGAGGTGCTCGATCTGCTCTTTGCAGCCGACGCCGATGAACTCAGGTTTTCTTGCACCTGTCCCGATTCTTCATACGTGTGCAAGCACGTGGTTGCGGTCGGGGATAAACTGGCCGCCCGCATCGACGCGGATCCCGCAGTGGCCTTGTCGCTGCGCGGGCTTGACTTGGGCAGGCTCGAGCAATCCGTCCTAGACCAAGCGGAATCCGTGGCTAAGGAAAGCTACGACAACGCCGGCCTCGATGCTGCAGAGCGCAGCAGCCTGTTCTGGGAAGGCCGCGCTTTTCCCGATCTTCCGCGTCCCAAGGTTGCGCCTGCGCTGGAGGATTCCGATCCAGAGCTGTTGCGCAAGGCGATGCGGGCGGTTTCGCACACCAATATCGACCTGCTGCGCGCAGTGTCCGACGTTGAGGATCTTTATCACCATCTCACCCACTAGGCGTCCATGTCCGAGGCGAGTACTAGAAAGGATGGCATGACTTCAACGACGTTCATCCATACCTCAGACTTTCAGCTGGGGATGACTCGGCGCTTTCTTGGGGAGTCGGCTCAGGCTCGCTACAGCGACGACCGAGAGGCCGCCGTCCTACGCCTGGGAGACCTTGCCAAGGAGACGGGGGCGCAGTTCATCCTCGTGGCGGGGGATGTATTCGAGCATAACTCGCTTTCCCAGGCCACCTTGTTGCGCGCCAAAGAGATGTTCAAACGCCTTCCGGTGCCCGTGTACCTGCTGCCGGGCAACCATGATCCTTTGGTCGCCGATTCGGTGTTCTACCGTGCCTCTGCGGAGAATGTGCACGTCATCGCGGATTCGCAGTCTTTTGAGGTGGCCCCTGGAGTTGAGCTGGTTGGAGCGCCATATCTATCCAAGCACGCCAATGTGGATCTGGTGCGCCAGGCACTCGAGCCCCTAGAGCCGGCAGAGGGAATCCGCATAGCGGTAGGCCACGGGCAAGTGGAGTCTTGGTCGGCAGAAGATAACGCGGATGCTATTGACCTGGCCTACGTGGAATCCAAGCTCTCCGAGGGAGTCATCGACTATCTGGCGCTGGGAGATACTCATTCCACCATGAGCCTGGGGACAACCGGGCGCGTGTGGTTCTCCGGCAGCCCGGAAACCACTGACTTTCTCCAGCTCCCGGCTGGCAAAGGCGAGGCAGATTCGGGTAATGCCCTGGTAGTCACGGTCGGGGAAGATTCGGTGGAGGTGGATAAGCGGCGTATAGGCCGCTGGTCCTTTGAGGCTTTCGATGTCGATATCAACTCCGCGCAGGACGTCCGTGGGTTCTTGGCCCGTCTCGACGCCTACCCGGATAAGATCCGCACCGCCATCAAGTACGGCCTGCGCGGAACCGTGGGGCTTGAGGAACAGCGCGAGTTAGAGCTAGGCCTTGCGCAATATGAGGCGCTTTTTGCCTCACTGCGCCCGCGCCAGCGCACTATGGACCTGCACCTTGCCCCCAGCGAAGAGGAGCTGTCCACACTGGGCCTGGGAGGTTATGCCTCTACGGCACTGGAGGAACTGCTGGGCGCACTAGATAGGCCGGAGGCTCGGGATGCGGCAAACTTGCTATTCCGTCTGACGGCTACGGAGGAGAAGTCACGATGATGCGCATTCACTCCCTGGTCATTGATAACGTCCGTGGAATTGACCACCTCGAATTAAGCGGCCTGCCGGAGACCGGCGTGGTGGTTATTCACGGCGACAACGAGGTGGGAAAGTCCACCCTCGCTGAGGCCATAGATGTGGTGTTGAACGAAAAGCATGGGGGCCGTTCCCGCAAGATCCAGGCTTTGCAGCCCGTGGGCAAGGATGTTGCGCCACAGATTACGCTCGAGGCCACGGTTGGTCCTGTGCACTTTCGCATCACTAAACGCTGGTTGCGTAAGAAAGCCTCCGAATTGCAGGTGCTTGGGACGCACCCGGCGCAGTTCACGGGAGGACAGGCAGATGACGAACTCGAGCGCATCCTAGGTGCACACCTAGACAGGGCGCTGCTGCAGGCGCTCTTTCTCCGTCAAGACGATCTGGGTGAGGGAATCTCCGCGGTGGGTATTCCCTCCGTTACCACTGCGCTAGAGAAGTCGAGCGGCGTGGCCGAGGAAGTTGTAAACGCCGAGGACTCCGAGCTGATGACGAAGGTCGAAGCGGAGTTTCTCAAGTACTTTAGCGCCAGGCAAGCGCGTCCAGCTCATGCCTATAAAGAGGCGATTGATACCCTCGCGCGCGCCGAGGAGAAGGCCGAAGCTGCGCAGGAGAAACTCGCTTCACTCGAGGGGGTAGTAGAGAGCTATGAAAAGATCCTCGAGGACAAGAAGGCTGCAGAAGGCAGCCTGCCTTTGGCAAAGCAAGAACGCGCTGAGGCGGGCGTAGCCCTAGAAAAGGCACAGCAGGCTGCAGAGAAAGCCGCCGCGCAGCAGGAACGTGTTCATCTCGCCGCGGCCGAGGTCGAGCGCCTAAAGCTCCTGGAAGTGCAACGCGGCGAGCTTAAAGCTGGTGTAGAAGCGGCAGTAAAAGACCTTCAAAGAACGGCTAAAGAGCTCGACGCCGCGCGAGAAAAAGCTTCCTCAGAAGCCGTGGCAAAGGCAGAACTAGAGGAGCAACTAGAGTCGGCGCAGGCGGCGTGGAGTGCTGCTCGCGAACAACTCAAGCTGGCGCGCCGGCTCCAGGCCAAGCAGGAGTGCAGTGACCTCGAAGCACGTATCGCCAAACTCGAGGAACTTGATACATCTCTAAAGCGAGCGCGCGAGGCGCTCCGCGCGGCACGGGACATCAAGGAAGCAGACATCAAAGAGCTGCGCTCAGCGGCGCAGGAAGTGGCGGTGGCGCAGCGCGTGCATACGGCTACCGCACCGAAGTTGCTTTTGAGCGCTGCGCCCGTGACCGAAGTGCGCGTGGATGAGGATACGCTGGCGGTGGGGGAAGAGACCGTCGTCAAGCTTGCGGAGGGAACCCGCCTCGAGATTGGAGCGGTGACCGCCATCTTTGAGGCGGGGGCCGGATCGCAAGAGGATTCGGGCGCAGCCGTTGCGCGCGCCGGGCTGCGGTTGAAAGAAGCCCAAGACTTAATCGGCTGCGACACCGTGGAAGAAGCAGAGGCTCTGCGCGAGGACTACCGCGCACTGCGCGAGGAACTTGGTCGCGCGGAACGTGAGTGGCAATTGGAGCTGGGGGAAGACGAGCTAGCGGAGCTTAAAGAGCGCCACCGCCAGCTTGCGGAGGAGGTCGCGGAGCTACCTGCCGAGGACATCGATCTGCGCACGGCAGAGGAGGAAGAGGAGGCGGCTCGCGAACTCGTGGAAGCCAAGGAGAAAGCGTTGGCTCCTTATCGTGATTCCGCCACCGTGCAGGAGGTCATCCGGTGGGAGACGCTGCATGACACGGCTCGGGGCGAGGTTGAGCGCGCCCGAGCGAAGTTGGAGTCCGCGCGTGAGGCAACGGCAGATACGGATGTTAGGGCGTCCGTGCTGCAAGCCGAGGGCGTCCTCGAAAAGAGAACAGCAGAGCTTGCGCAGATGCAGGAAGTGGATCTGGATACGGCGCGTGCCCTTGTCGAGGGGGCGCAATCCCGGATGCAGGGCCTAGAGGATTCGGTGCGGGCAGCTGAATTGGATCTAAGTGAGCTCAGTAGTCACATTCAGGTGCAAACGGGTGCGGCGGAGGAAGCCGCGCAGGCTACTGCCCAGCTGGATAACGCCCGCGAGGCGCACGCGGCCATCGAGCGCAGGGCGAAGGCGGTGCGATACTTGCATGAGCTTTTGCTCAAGCACCGTGACGCCGCGCGTGAGCGCTATGCGCAGCCCTTTACGCAACAACTCTCCGAGTTTGCGCGCACGGTATTCGGGAAAGGCGTGAGCTTTGAACTCAATGAGGAGCTCCAGATCCAGGCACGTACCCGGGAGAATCAGACCGTTCCCGTTGAGAGTCTTTCTGGTGGCGCCAGGGAGCAATTGGCAATTCTCACTCGCTTCGCCATTGCAAAACTGGTTGATGCCGATGGGGTCCCCGTCATCGTTGATGATGCGCTGGGCTCGACCGATGTGCATCGGCTGCAGCTGATGTCCACCCTTTTTAGCAGCGTGGGACAGTACGCCCAAGTTTTAGTGCTGACGTGCGTTCCAGAGCGCTATTCGCGGGTGCCCGGACGCAAAGAATATAGATTTTCAGACTTGCGGGGTTAACGTCTGGGGAAACCTGCTATATTTGGCCTAGTTTCAGGTGTAATGTTGTTGACATGACTACAGAAATCCGGTGGCTCAACGATAGCGAGCAAGAACTATGGCGCCTGCTGCTCGCGGCTATTAGGAAAATCAACCGCGGCATGGAAGAAACACTCATGGCTGGCGGCGAGGTATCCGCCTCAGAGTTCTCCGTCCTGGTCTCCTTGAGCGAGGCTAAAGACAATCAGATGCGCTTGCGCGAATTATGCTCCTCCCTAGACTGGGATCGCTCGCGTACCTCGCACCAGGTCACGCGCATGGAGCGCCGCGGTCTGGTGTCAAAGAATAAAAGTTTGGGTGATGCCCGTGGTGTGGTAGTAACTATCACCGAAGAAGGCATGGCCCGCCTGCGTCGCGCCGCACCGGAACACGTTGAATCCGTGCGGCGTTTAGTATTTGACCACCTGCAAGAAGATGACGTGCCCTCACTTCTGCGCTTCTTCCAAGGTGTTATGGACGTTGATAACTTGCCAGGCTACAAAGGCTTCGTTCCCGACGAGCGGCTCCCGCGCCAACCCTAGAATTGTAGTGACAAGATTGTGAGAGGAATGAGAAGATGATGGGACAAGAGCTCTTCGAGCATCCCCACCGGCAATACCGCGAGTATGGAATAACCGCCCTCGCGGAGCTTTCCTCCCGCATCGGGGACCCGGAGGATCCCAACATGGACGCCATGGAGGAGGCCCTAGCCAACTCCCCGGAGGATGCCATTACCTTCGACGAGGACACGGATCTGTGGATTAGTGGCCCCGATGAGGCCATTGAGGCGATGTTTGATGACAGGGAGGCATTCGTTGCTGCCTTGCTTGAGGATGTCGACCCAGGGCTGTGACCCCATAAAGGGTGGGGAACCAAAAGGTGGAGGAGTACGCCCAGTACGGTTGGGCTGCTAAGGTAAGCACGTAGTGATTGCCATGAGATGGCATGGCGGATTGAAAGGACTTTGATTGATGAACGAGTATTTGGCTCAAGAGCTTCGTGAGGCACAGACGCGCGACAAGTCTGACGGTTGGGTTTCCGTCTTCGTCGCTTGGATTCCGAATATGATCATCGCCGTCGTCCTGCTTTCCCTAATGTTGTTCGGCATGTACTACGTCGAGCACGGCACCTTGGACATCACCAAGGACGTTGTTTACCAGCACTCCGTCACGACCAAGAGCTAGCGCCAGTAAGCTAAGAAGCCGACAGCAGGCCCCAAGGTGCAAAACAAGCTTCTTGGGGCCTGCTGCGTGCGTTGTGGGCTCGGAGTACCGAAATGCAAAAATCCGGCAGAAACCGTTTTAAGAAACAGTAACTGCCGGATTTCTCCGTTTGCACGGGCTGAGAAAAATGTGTCCCTGACAGGGATCGAACCTGCGACCTTCGGTACCGGAAACCGATGCTCTAATCCGCTGAGCTACAGAGACAGTGTGGAAACCTTAAATGTTTCAACGCTGTGATTCTATCCTATGGGGCTCGTTGCTACTAAATCGAGTCCGGGGAGGTCGCTGACGTCTGCCTCGCCGGTCCGCAGGTACTTGATGGCGGCCTCATCGACTCCACGGTTTCCTAGGGCAAAGTGCCCATGTCCTGGTCCGTGCACTGTGATGACGCGGGAGTTCATCCGCTGTGAGAGTCCGGTGTGGAACTGATAAGGCGTCTGCGGGTCACCCGTGCCTTGAATCTGTAGCGGGCGGACGGCTAAGCCGCTTCCGCTGACATTTATAGGTGCGGCAATGGCAGTTCGCCCAGAGCACGCCGCGCCCGAGGCATAGAGCGAATTGACCGCAGTGAAGGGATCCCCGGTGACGTAGTTGCTCCAGATGAAGGAGGGCAGCTGGGTGGGATTCGCCGCGACCTGATTCTCGTTGCAGACGAGGACATTTTGCATCGTCATGGCCTCTACAGCAGCTTCGTTGGCGGCCTTTAGTTCTTCCTCAGATGTGGAGCCCGCAGGAACCTCGATGGGCTCGATACCGGCGATATGCTTGGCCAGCGTATCCCAAACCTCAGGGCGGGGAGCCGCCTCGCGAGTCATGGCGAGGGTGGGGGAGGCAGCTTGCATGGACCCTGGCTTGGCGGCCATGTCCCGCAGGTTTTCCGCCTGCACGCGCAAGGGCCCAGTCGCGGTCATGATGTTGGCACCTGGTTGCCCGCTAAACTCCAGCCCCAGCGGTAAGTCACCGATCTGTGCATTCGGAGGCAGGACAGTGGGGCGAGCGCCAGCCTCGGCGGCTACCTTTTGAGACCACCGCTCATAGGCTTGAAGCGGGGTGCGTCCGAGGTGATAGGTGGCATCGTTCCTTGCTATGAAACCGAAGAAATCGTGCAAGGCGTTCTCGTATCCGGCTTGCTGAGAAGCGTAGATTCCATTCCATGCCAGCCCTGGATCCATGCCCGAATCAAGGAGCAGCTTGTCGGTGTGCTCGGGATAGAGAGTGGCATAGGCAGAACCCAGGAAAGTGCCATAAGACAATCCTGCGATGGAAATCTTATCCTCGCCGAGTGCGCTGCGGACCATCTCCCAGTCACGTGCGGTGTTCTCCGTAGTGAGGGAGTCGGTATAACCCGGGGTATTGGCCTCGCAGGCGTCACGTGTGACGCCACCTATCTGGGTAAAGCTCTCAACGCTGCTCGCCTGCGCGGAATCGCTGCTGCAATTAAGGGGAGTCGAGCCCTTCAAGCCACGGGGCTGAACACCAATGATGTTCCATTCCTGGAGGATTTCTGCGGGCCACTGGGCTGCGTTAGTGTTGCCCACCCAGCTATAGGCGCTGCCACCAGGACCGCCCGGGTTGGTGAATAGGGATCCCAGACGTGCGCTTGGGTTCTCTGCCCGCAGACGGACAAACCCGACGCTGATGGAACCTGCGTCGGGCTGCGAATAGTAGGTGGGAACGTCGATGCGGCCGCATTCGGCGCGCTCGTTGTTGACCTCTGGAGGGCACTGCTCCCAAGAAATTGCTGGAGCAGCATTAGCCGGAGCTACACCGAGGCCGCAGGCAAGCGCAGCGGTCAAAGCAAGCGCCCAGCCTTTGGAAACTGTGGGCTTAAGCGCAGAAAGAGTCACAAGTCTAGCTCCTGTAGTTAGAGGTGTTTAACTAGACTATATAGACCAATAGCGTGTTAGTCCACGATAACGACGATGAGGTTACGCGGTCCGTGGACGCCCTCGACACGAGATAGCTCGATGTCAGAGGTGGCTGAGGGGCCAGAAATCCACGTGGCGGGACGCTGAGGATCCATGCGAGAGACTACCTCGGGGATTCCGTAGACCACCGAATCGCGGTGCACGATGCAGATGTGGCGATCGGGTACCAAGGTAAGCGCGCGGCGCCCGCAGCGAGGGCCGGATTCCAAAACGATGGTTCCGGTTTGTGCGGAGGAGACCACGGACTCGGTGACCACGGCGTCGACCGAATCGAGCAGGCGAGGATCGGAATCCGGATCATCGGGGGTAGCAGAACCCTCAAAGTTCACGAAGATAGAGTCATCGAGACCTTCCGCGTAGCGGATGTCCTTGCAGTCCTTTTCCTCGAGAATACGGTTCAGCGTAGAGGGAAGCTCCGCCACGCTGGTGAGTTCGACCTCGGCCTTGTAATCCTCGAGCCTCTCCACAAACATGTCGAGCAACTCGGCGGCATTGAGAGTGCCCTCGCGCTGGTACTCGCGGGGGGCGACAACGTGATCTGGCAGACCCGCGGACTTTTGAGCGCTGCGGATGCGGCTCAGAATTTCTTCTTTGGCGTTCACTTGATGCCTTCCTCTCGGGCCTGGTTGAGCAGGTTCTTTGCTTCGTTGCTCTCGAACCACTGGCGGAATGATTTCTTCGGCGGTACGGCGGTATCGCGGCCTTCAGACCAGCCGGACATGAACAGCGGAAGCCGGTCGATGATGCCGTTACGGCCGCCCATGACGCGGGCAAGAGCGACCATGCGGGTGGCTTGGTTCCACACCTTCGGGTGTGCCCACACTGCCTCGACCATGCGGAAGAGCTTCGACTCTACCGGCGGGGTGGCGTGGGTGACCTTTTGATAGCGGTTCTCCAGAATCACGTCACTGAGGGGGATCTTCACTGGGCAGACCTCATCACAGCGCCCACAGAGGGAGCACGCATAAGGCAAGCTGGCGGAAGGATCGTGGTGATCCTTCATTCCGGTCAGCTGCGGCGTCAGGGAGATGCCGATGGGGCCGGGGTAGACCGATCCATAGGCGTGGCCACCGGCGCGCTCGTAAACAGGGCACACGTTAAGGCAGGCAGAACACCGGATGCACTTCAACGCCTGGCTGCCCACGGGGCTCGAGAGCGCCGCGGTACGACCATTGTCGAGCAGGATCAGGTGGAAGTTCTGCGGACCATCACCCTCAGTGACACCGGACCACATCGAGGTATAAGGGTTCATGCGCTCCGCGGTGGAAGAACGCGGCAGCAGCTGCAAGAAAACCTCGAGATCCTGGAACTTGGGCACGAGCTTTTCGATGCCCATTACAGTGATGAGGGTTTCCGGCAGGGTCACGCACATGCGTCCGTTGCCCTCAGACTCCACGACGTTGATAGTGCCGGTCTCGGCCACGCCGAAGTTAGCGCCCGAGATGGCAACCTTTGCCTTCATAAACTGTTCGCGCAGGAAGGAGCGGGAGGCCTCTGCGAGTACTGCGGGCTCGGCTTCGAGGGTGTCATCGGTATTCGGCATCTCTTTGACGAAGATGTCCCGGATCTCGGCGCGGTTACGGTGAATAGCAGGCACCAAGATGTGAGAGGGCTTATCGTTACCAAGCTGAACGATGAGCTCAGCGAGGTCGGTTTCACGAGCATGGATGCCTACCTCTTCGAGGTGCTCGTTGAGGCCGATTTCCTGGGTGGCCATGGACTTGACCTTAACGACCTCGGTCTCGCCGGTCTCTCGGATGAGATCCTCGACGATCTTATTGGCTTCCTTGGCGTCGCGCGCCCAGTGGACGATCCCGCCACGCTTGGTTACCTGCTCCTCGAACTGTGCGAGCAGTTCCGGCATGCGAGCGGCGACATCTTCCTTGAGTGCGGAACCTGCGTTGCGCAGCTGCTCCCAATCGGGTGCCTCCTTAACGGCGTGGGCACGCTTGTTGCGGATGGTCGTGGTGGCGTGGAGGAGGTTGCGACGCTGGGTGGCGTTGTTGAGGCCCTCATGAGCAGCTGGGACGAAGGACTTGTCTCCGCGCAGATTGCCGTAGTTCTCTGGTGCGCGCGGTGGAGTGGTATCGAGGAAGCTAGTCATTAGAGCATCTTCTCCTTAGAGTAGGCCGCGGTCTCAGGGGTCCACGGATGTTCCTTGGTGGAGGCCAAGATTTCGGCCATGTGCAGCGCGCGAATTCCGCTGCGTTGACGGGAAAGCGCGCCGCCAATATTCATGAGGCAGGAGGAGTCACCGCCGGTGACGTACTCGGCTCCGGTGTCTTTGACGTGGCGCGTCTTGTCAGTAACCATTGCCTGAGAAACCTCAGCGTTCTTCAGGGCGAAGGTCCCGCCGAATCCGCAGCATTCCTCGAAGTTTTCCAAGGGCACGAGATCGATGCCTTCGACCTCACGCAGCAGCTGGTAGGGGCGGTCACCGAGCTTGAGAAAGCGCAGGCCGTGGCAAGAGGAGTGATAGGTCACGCGGTGGGGGAAGAAGGCGCCCAAGTTGGTGCGCTGCTCAATGTCTACGAGGAACTCGGGAAGATCGAGAGTCTTATCGGCGGCCTTGTGGGCGCCGTCTACATCAGCAGCGGTACCGAAGCGCTCCGCAATGCGGGTGTGGCGCTCGCGCACGGCTCCAACACAGGAACCAGACGCCGAGACCACATAATCGATTGAAGGATCAGCGAAAGCGTCGGCATAAGTGCGGATCATGCCGAGCGTTTCTTTCTGGTAGCCGGTGTTGACGTGCATCTGCCCGCAGCAGGTCTGTTCTTCTGGGAAGACCACCTCGTGGCCGAGACGAGACAGGATCAGTGCGGTAGCTTTCTGCGCATCCGGGAACATGGCATCACCGATGCACGTAGAAAACAATGCTATTCGCATGCTTGCGCTCCTTGCTTTATCCAGCGGCGCATGTGGCAACTGTGCTCACGCCGATCTGGGAAAAATAGTATGGGGTATGCCACAAATCCTACAACGAAAGATCACAGAGGTCTAACGGCGATTCCCGCGCCCAGCTGCGGGTATTCCGCAACATTAGTATTGTCGAATTATTTGTCGCGTGTACCTTTTAACCTGATAGTGCTACACGGGAGTGGGGGCGTTAAACTCTTTCGATATGAATCCAGTAGATCTCTCTGCGCTCGTTCGGGATGCCGCCGTTGCGGTACTTGAGGAGCACGCCCTTGACACCTCCGTACTCCCTGCAACCGTAACGGTAGAGCGCCCGCGCAATCCCGATCACGGCGATTACGCCACCAACGTTGCCTTGCAGGTGGCTAAGAAGGCGGGTATCAATCCTCGCGAATTGGCTGGTTGGTTGGCACAGGCTTTGGCAGACAATGACGCCATTGCCTCCGCAGAGATTGCTGGCCCGGGATTCCTTAATATTCGTCTCGCTGCAGCCGCGCAGGGCGCAATTGTCTCGCAGATCCTTGCCGCTGGTGATTCCTATGGCGATAATGATGCCTACGCTGGAAAGCGCATCAACTTGGAGTTTGTCTCCGCTAATCCCACGGGGCCGATCCACCTGGGTGGTACCCGCTGGGCAGCTGTGGGTGATTCCCTCGGAAGAGTGCTAGAGGCCTCCGGTGCTGCAGTCACTCGTGAGTACTATTTCAACGACCACGGCGGGCAGATCGACCGTTTTGCTCGCTCGTTGGTCGCCGCAGCCAAGGGCGAGCCCACCCCTGAGGACGGCTACGGCGGAGCATATATTCAAGACATCGCGCAGGCGGTGCTGGAGCACAACCCCACCGCCTTGGAGGGCAGCCCGGAGCAGGTCCAAGAGGCTTTCCGTTCCGCAGGTGTGGACATGATGTTTGCGGTGATCAAGCAGTCGCTGCACGAGTTCGGCGTCGACTTCGATGTTTACTTCCACGAGAACTCCTTGTTTGAGTCCGGCGCCGTGACCAAGGCGCTCGACGAACTCAAGGCAAAGGGCGAGCTTTACGAAGCCGATAATGCCTGGTGGCTCAAGTCCACCGATTACGGTGACTCCAAGGACCGCGTTGTCATCAAGTCTGATGGAAATGCCGCATATATCGCCGGCGATATTGCCTACGTGGCAGACAAGTTCGAGCGCGGCCACGATCTCAATATCTATATGCTCGGCGCTGATCACCACGGCTACGTTCCCCGTCTGAAGGCTGCCGCGGCCGCTCTTGGCTATGACGCGGATGCCGTCGAGGTGCTCATTGGCCAGATGGTCAACCTCTTGCGCGAGGGTAAGCCCGTCAAGATGTCCAAGCGCGCGGGAACGGTCATCACCATTGAAGACCTCGTTACTGCTATTGGTGTCGATGCTTCGCGCTATTCCCTGGTTCGTTCCTCGGTAGACCAGACCATTGACATCGATTTGAGCCTGTGGGCGTCACAGTCGGCGGACAATCCCGTCTTTTACGTGCAGTACGGACATGCCCGGCTATGCTCAATTCTCCGCAAGGCTGCTGAGATCGGTGTCTCGGCCGAGGGTGCAGATCTCTCCCTGCTGAACAATGAGCTGGAAGGCGATCTCATCCGTACACTGGGAGAGTTTCCCGGTGTCGTCGCACAGGCCGCGACCTTGCGTGAGCCCCACCGAGTGGCACGCTACGCGGAGAATCTCGCGGCAGTGTTCCACCGCTTCTATGACCAGTGCCAGATACTGCCCAAGGCCGGGGAGTCGGCGGAGCCCATCCACTCTGCGCGCCTCGCACTCGCGCAGGCCACGCGCCAAGTCCTTGCCAACTCACTGTGCCTCGTCGGCGTTTCTGCACCGGAGAGAATGTAGATGAGCACCGATTTTAATGATTTGCCCGCCCACGTCTGGCCGCGCAACGCCAAACGCGAGGAGGACGGCGTAGTCACCATCGCCGGCGTTCCGCTCCCAGAGCTGGCGGAGGAGTTTGGCACGCCACTCTATGTTTTCGATGAAGATGATTTCCGTTCGCGGTGTCACGACATGGCCGATGCTTTCGGGGGCCCCGAGCATGTTCACTACGCTTCTAAGGCCTTCATATCCAAGAAGGTCGTGCAATGGGTCAACGAGGAAGGGCTTTTTCTCGACGTCGCCTCAATAAACGAACTTCGCATCGCCCTAGCCGCGGAGTTTCCGCCGCAGCGCATCACTGCCCACGGCAATAACAAGGGCGAGGACTATCTGCGGCTTTGTGTCGAGCAGGGCGTAGCCCACGTGGTTTTGGATAACGAGTCTGAACTGGAGAACCTCAACCGCATCGCTGGCGAGGCCGGGCGAGTCCAGCCCGTGATGATTCGCGTCAAGCCTGGGGTTGACGCTCATACCCACGAGTTCATCGCTACCGCGCATGAGGACCAGAAGTTTGGAATCTCGTTGGCCACCGGCGCGGCCTTTAACGCCGCTAAGCGTTGCCTCGGTGCGGAGTACCTCCAGCTAGTGGGGCTGCACTGCCACGTCGGTTCCCAGGTATTCAATGCTGAGGGATTCAAGCTCGCTGCTGAGCGCATCTTGGGCCTTTATGCGCAGATCCATACCGAGCTGGGTGTCAATCTTCCGGAGCTTGATCTCGGCGGAGGCTTCGGCATTCCTTATATGCCTTATGAGGAAGCGCTCGATATTGAAGGCGTCGCCCAAGACATGCTCGGAGCGGTCGATGATATGGCCCGCAAGCTGAGCATTCCGGCGCCCTTCCTCCTCGTCGAACCAGGGCGTTCCTTGGTGGCCGGTTCCGCAGTCACGGTTTACCGAGTAGGTACGGTCAAGGACGTTGAGACAGGTAAGGCGGAGCTTCCCGTGCGCCGCTACCTCGCGGTCGATGGAGGTATGTCGGATAATATTCGCCCGGCTCTCTATGGCAGCGAATACGATATGCGTGTGGTCAATCGCGAGACCGAGGGCTCGCTCGTGGACTCACGTGTGGTGGGCTTTCATTGTGAGTCGGGGGATATTCTCCTCGATGAGCCACAGCTTCCCGCCGATATCGTTCCGGGTGACCTCGTGGCATTCGCTGCGACAGGCGCGTATCAATACATGATGTCTTCGCGATATAACGGTGCAGTGCGTCCAGCGGTGGTCGCACTGCGCGCGGGCGTGACTAAGCCCATGTTGCGGAGGGAGACCATTGAGGATCTCCTCTCGCTTGAGGTGGAGTAGCAACAGCCGGGTGGGTGAGTAGACAGCTCGTTCTGTATAGTGTCGAGTAGCTCATTCCCCAGGGCGCAGGATAAAACTAGATAGCAAGACAGAAAAAGCAATCGAAGAGTACTAGCAGTCGAACGATGGGAACGGAAATGTCCACAGCTCCTCAGACCAGTATCCGCAGCGGCAAGGGCCCCGGCGAAGCAGTAGGAATTGCGCTCTTGGGCTTCGGCACCGTGGGCGCGGAGGTATTCCGCCTGCTCAACGAGAACGCCGATGCCTTTGCTCACCGCATCGGTGGTCCTGCGGAGGTTCGCGGCGTCGCGGTACATAACAAGAACAAACTCCGCCCGGGCGTTCCTGCGGAGCTGTTGACCGATGATGCCGAGGCCCTGGTCAGGCGCGATGATATTGACCTCGTGGTCGAGGTCATCGGCGGCATTGATTACCCACGCCACCTCCTGCTGACCGCGCTCAATGCTGGTAAGTCCGTGGTTACGGCCAACAAGGCGCTCGTAGCTGCGCATGCGGACGAGCTCGCTGAGTCGGCAGATCGTGCCGGAGTGGATCTCTACTTTGAGGCTGCGGTTGCCGCGGCCATTCCCGTCGTCGGCATGCTGCGCCGCTCCCTGGCCGGCGATCAAATCCGCCGCATCTCTGGCATCGTCAACGGCACCACTAACTTTATCCTCGACGCCATGGAAACCACGGGCGCCTCCTACGAGGACGCACTCGCCGAGGCCACGCGCCTAGGCTATGCAGAGGCAGATCCCACCGCAGACGTCGAAGGCCATGACGCAGCCTCCAAGGCCGCGATCCTGGCGTCGCTTGGCTTCTACACCCGAGTCACTTTTGATGATGTCCATTGCGAAGGCATCTCCCAGATCACCGCGGATGACATCAAGGCTGCGAACAAGGCCGGCTATTCCATCAAGCTCTTGGCCATCTGTGAGGTCTTGATCGATGAATCCGGGAAGAAATCCGTCAACGCGCGCGTGCACCCCACGCTCGTTCCCAAGGATCACCCGCTTGCCTCAGTGAGCAAGTCCTACAACGCCATCTTCGTCGAGGCAGAGGCTGCCGGATCCCTCATGTTCTATGGCAATGGTGCCGGCGGTAACCCCACGGCATCGGCAGTGTTGGGTGACGTCGTGGGCGCCTCCCGCAACATCGTGCACGGTGGCCGCGCCCCGGGAGAAAACACCTACGCGCACCTGCCCATCGCAGATTTCGGCGAGGTACTTACCTGCTACCACATCGACATGGAGGTCGCGGACCGCGCCGGTGTGCTGGCAGCCATCTCCGAGGTTTTTGCCCAGCGAGGTGTCTCTTTGCGTACCGTGCGCCAGGAAAATGGCGACGGTACCGCCCGTCTCATCGTGGTCACCCATTCGGCGCGTGAGGCGGCGTTGGAAGAGATCGTCGCCAAGCTCGGCGATCTGGACGAGGTCAAGGCCGTCCATTCCGTCATTCGTCTCCATAGTTAAACCGCAGGTCTAGGATCTAAACCATGAGCATCGAAGTAGAAGTTGGCACCAAGGCCATCGTTACCGTCCCCGCCTCCTCAGCCAACTTGGGCCCCGGCTATGACACGCTCGGCATAGCGCTGACGCTTTATGACACCGTCGAGGTCGAGGTGACCAAGTCTGGTCTCGAGGTGGAGATTTTCGGTGAAGGTGCCGATGAGTTGCCGCGCGATGGCTCCCACCTGGTGGTCAAGGCCATTCGCTCGGCACTAGCAGCAGCGGACGCAACCGTGCCTGGCCTGCGAGTGGTGTGCAATAACAACATCCCGCAATCGCGCGGACTTGGCTCCTCCGCCTCGGCGGCGGTGGCTGGGGTAGCCGCCGGAAACGGCCTGGCGGGTTCTCCGCTGACGCCGGCCCAGCTCGTGCAGCTTTCTTCGGCCTTTGAGGGGCACCCCGACAATGCCGCCGCATCTGTGTTGGGCAATGCCGTGGTCTCATGGACTACTGTCCCCGTTGATGGGCGCTCCTTGCCCGAGTACAAGGCGGTTGGGCTGCAGGTGCACGAAGATATCCGCGCCACAGCGTTGGTGCCGGACTTCCATGCCTCGACCCAGGCGGTGCGCCGCGTGCTGCCCTCGCACGTGACCCACTCGGATGCGGCATTCAACGTCTCCCGTGCCGCGGTCCAGGTCGCGGCGCTACAAAATCACCCGGAGCTGCTGTGGGAGGGAACTAGGGACAGGCTGCACCAGCCCTACCGCGCTGACGTGCTGCCGATTACTTCGGAGTGGGTCAATCGTCTGCGCAACCGCGGATATGCTGCATATCTCTCTGGCGCGGGCCCCACCGCGATGGTCTTGCACACAGAACCCGTTGATGAGTCAATCCTCGATGAGGCTCGCGCCGCAGGCCTGCGTGTCCTTGAGCTTGAAGTAGCTGGCCCCGTTTCTGTAGACGTCACGCAGGCCTAAGGTCGTGCGCACAAATAGGACTTCTACCGCCACATTCGTAGTTTTGGCTCTGCTTGCCGTGCTGGGTGTTGCAGGGGTCAATCTGCTCCATGAGCGCAGGGCACCCGCTCCGGCGGATCAGATCTTTGCCGTGGACGTGGACGTCGAAGGCATGCACTTTATCCCGGACTCCGTGGAGGTGCCCGCTGGGAAGTACCTCGTTATCGATCTACACAACGGGGACGACCAAGCCCATGACCTGAAAGTCGGGGACGTGGAGACGGGCCGCATTGAGCCAGGCAAGAGCGCGAAGCTCAACGTGGGAACCGTGACTAAACCCATCGCCGGTTATTGCACCATTGCGGGCCACAAGATGCGAGGCATGACTTTCGAAGTCGGCGTGGCCCAGGCTTAATTAGTCTTCCTTTCTCGGAATGACGTCCCCGTCGAGGCGTTGGGCCTCACCCGGCCCTTTGAGCCGAATGATGTTGTACTCGCCTTCGGCCAAGTGCGATCGCAGATCTTTCTTATCGAACTTGCCCACCGACGTTTTGTCGATGGACTTCACAAAAGTCCAGTATTCCGGGAGCATCCACGAGGGCAGCTCTTTGCGCATACTCTCCCGGATGCGTTCCGCCGTCTCGATGGTGGGTGAGACCTTCCCTCCTAGGACCGTCACCGCCAAGGGGCGTTCGACCCACTGCTTATCTGGGTAGCCAATGACTGCGGCTTCGACGACGAGGGGATTGGCCATAATCATGTTTTCTAGCTGGACCGAGTAGATCCACTCGCCACCGGAACGAATCACGTCGCGGGCACGGTCCTCCACGGTCAGGAAGCCATCCTCGGTGACCGAGCCGACGTCGCCAGTGCGCAGCCAGCCATCGGCGGTGAACTTCGTGTCTGCAGTCTCCACGGCCTTACCGCGGAACTCACTGGCGGAACCGCCATTGACCGCGGTGACCGAGTGAAAGTAGGAGCCGGTAACGAGGTTGCCTCGCACCTGAATCTCGCCGGCATTGCGGTCTGTCTTGGAGACCACCTGCCCGTCGTTGACCACGCGGTATTGGAGCGAGGCGGGAAAGCGGCCCTGCGAGATGCGATAAGCCCAGCGAGTATCTCCGGACGCACCCTGTGGGGGGCGTGCCACGGTGCCCACTGTCGAGGTCTCTACCATGCCCCAGACATGCACGATGTCCACGCCATAGCGTTCCTCCCACATCTTGATGAGCTGCGGGGGAACGGGGGATCCGCCCGCATAGATCTCACGCAGGGTCATCCGCTCTGGGTGATGCTTGAGGTAATGCACGAAGAGCTGAATCCAGATAGTGGGGACTCCGTGGGCCACTCGCGGCGAGGTAGCCGCGATAATGGTGGCGAGGGTCTTAGGCGAAACGTCGGAATCGGGCAGTACCAGTGGCGTACCGGTCATGAATGCGGCGAAGGGGACGCCCCAACTCAACACGTGATAGATGGGGATGCAGCACAGGAAGGTCTCTCCGTGGGTTACGCACAGAGAATCCGAGGCGCGCAGGTGCATTGCCTCGAGGTAGATGGAGCGATGGGAGTACAAGACACCCTTCGGCGCGCCAGTGGTGCCGGTGGAGTAGCACAGAGCCGCCGCGGTGTTTTCTGGCAGCGTGGGCCAGTGATAGACGGTGGGCCGACCGTCGAGCAGCTTCTCATAGGAATAGACTTTGACGCCCCGCGGAAAGGACGTGGCGTAGCGGGCGGGGCTCGCGGTGCCGATAAAGACCACGGATTTCACGCAGTTGGTTCCACTGAGAACCTTGGCCAATTGGTCTCCTAGGCGAAAGTCCGCGACAATGACCTTGATTTCCGCGTGGTTGATGATGTGCCGAATCTGATCATTCATCAGCTGCTTATTGATCGGGGTGAAAACGGCGCCCTTGCAGGAAGCAGCAAACATGACCTCAAGGTGCTCGGCGCAATTCCACATGAAGGTTCCCACGCGCTCGTCCCCGGTGACGCCGAGCTCGTCGTGCAAGACGTGGGCAAAAGCCGCCGCCCGAGCGCCGATGGTGGCGAAGGTAGTCTCCTCGGCGGGGCCAAAGTCCGAATCGGGGGAGTGCGAGTGCCAAGTAGTGACCTTGGTCTGTCCGTGCACGCTGGAACCATAATCGAGGATCCGGGCGACGGACAGAGGAATGTCTTGCATCGTGGAGAGCATGCGACCTACTTTAGCGGCCTTGCGCTAGGTGAGAAGCACAGTATGCGCTATACTGGCGCAAGACTGGTGGGGGAAAGCTAAATTTCTCACCTAGCCGGGCACTTTTCTGGATAAGTTAAGGATGCTCGCAGTCGCCTCTATTGATTTCTTCCCCCGCCACGGGAGCGCTGGCACCCCACGCAAACCGGGGAAGAGGCCTTTTATTTCTTACTGCCCACGGGTTCCTTCGTACCTGCTCGTGGCGGTGAGTTTGTCAATTACACAATGGCTTCCAGAGTACTTATTCGCCTTGCCACTTTTCCCGTCAGAGTCGGGAAAACGCAGGCCACAAACGCCATATGGAAGCGACGAAAGGATATCCGTGAGCGATACGGACAAGACCGCGGCACAGGATCTCGCGTCCCTGAAGCTGCCGGAGCTACGCAAGCTGGCCAATGAACGTGGCCTGCGCGGTACCTCTGGCCTTCGCAAGGGAGATCTCATTACTGCGCTGACTACCGGTCAGGTTCCCCGCAAGGCCGCTGCTGCGGTCAAGGAAGCTCCGCAACCACAGCAGGAGGCGCCGAAAGCAGCCCCCCAGGAGGCGGAGAGCAAAGGCAAGCAACAAGAACGCAGCGATGACAACGATGATCAGCGCTTTGAATCGCGCTCGCAGGCGCGCCGCGCACGGCGCAACCGGACCCGCCGCCAAGACCGCGATACTCACTCGGGACAATCTGAGTCCAATCCCGCGCAGGATGAGGGCCGCCCTTCTCAGGAAGAAAAGGCCAGCACCAATGCAGAGGGCTCCGATAACTCGGGGCACAGCAAGAAGGACAACCGGGATAACCGGGAGGGCCGCGAGAACCGAGAAGGCCGCGAGAACCGCGAGAATACAGACCGTCCTCGGAATCCGCGCCACAGCAATAACAACAACCGCCACAATAATGATGATGACGAAGGCAATGGCGGCCGGCGCAACCGGCGTAACCGCCGCAATCGCCGTAGCCGTGGTGGAAATGAGGGGGGCGGTAACGATCTGCAGGTCCGCGAGGGCGATGAGCTGCAGGCAGTAGGCGGCATCTTAGAGGTCGTTGACAACAACGTAGCCTTCTTGCGCACGACCGGATACCGCGTTGGTAGCTCAGACGTCTTTGTCAATAGCAACTTGGTGCGCCGACTGGGCCTGCGCTCGGGTGATGCCATCACCGGTCAGGTGAAGATCTCCGGACCAACCCACACCCATGGCAATGGTCGCAATCGCCGCAAGTACAACCAGCTCGTCCAGGTTGACTCCGTCAATGGCTTGGATCCGGAGTCGGCGAAGAACCGGCCCGAGTTCTCTAAACTCACCCCGCTTTATCCCAATCAGCGCCTGCGCCTAGAGACGGACCCGAAGATCCTCACCACCCGCGTCATCGATCTGGTTATGCCGATTGGCAAGGGCCAGCGTGCGCTGATCGTCTCGCCGCCCAAGGCCGGTAAGACCACGATCATGCAAAATATTGCGAACGCGATCGCCGTCAACAACCCTGAGTGCTATCTCATGGTGGTGCTCGTTGATGAGCGTCCTGAAGAAGTCACGGATATGCAGCGCTCGGTCAAGGGTGAGGTCATTGCCTCCACCTTCGACCGTCCGCCTTCAGAGCACACCTCCGTGGCGGAGCTCGCCATCGAGCGCGCAAAGCGCCTCGTGGAGCAGGGTAAGGATGTCGTAGTGCTCTTGGACTCTATTACTCGTCTGGGTCGCGCCTACAACAACTCTTCTCCTGCCTCGGGCCGTATTCTTTCCGGTGGTGTGGACTCCAACGCCCTCTACCCGCCCAAGCGCTTCCTCGGTGCCGCTCGCAACATTGAAAACGGCGGCTCTTTGACCATTATCGCCACCGCCATGGTGGAGACCGGTTCCACCGGTGACACGGTCATCTTCGAGGAGTTCAAGGGCACTGGTAACGCGGAGCTCAAGCTGGACCGTGGAATCTCCGAGCGCAGGGTATTCCCTGCGGTCGACGTCAACCCCTCCGGCACCCGCAAGGACGAGCTCTTGCTCGTTCCCGAGGAGGCGCGCATCATGACTAAGCTGCGCCGTATCCTCTCCGGGCTGGATTCCTATGCTGCTATTGACCTGTTAATCAAGCAGCTGAAGAAGACGAAGTCCAACGGCGAGTTCCTCATGCAGATCGCTAGTTCTGCTCCCATGGTGGCCAGCTTGGAAGAGGAGGAGTACTCCTAAATGGATAACCATGTATCTCTGGTGGACGATATCGTCTCCGAGTATCAGGGCATCGAAATGCAGATGGCGGACCCGGACGTGGCCGGTAATCAGGCTGCCTTCCGCAAGCTATCGAAGCGCTATGCTGAGCTGCGTCCCATAGTTAAACTCAACGGGGAGCTTGTGCAGGCGCGTGAGGATCTCGCGGATGCCAAGGAAATGGCCTATGAGGACCATGACTTTCAGGCTGAGGCCGAACGCCTTGAAAAGCTAGTCGTCGAGTTGGAAGAAAAACTGGCTGACCTGCTCGCCCCGCGCGACGAGCAGGACTCCGAGGACATCATCATGG
Organism: Corynebacterium sp. UBA4397; assembly: GCF_002390965.1. NCBI lineage: Bacteria > Bacillati > Actinomycetota > Actinomycetes > Mycobacteriales > Corynebacteriaceae > Corynebacterium > Corynebacterium sp. UBA4397. The sequence continues at coordinate 95,978 of NZ_DGRD01000001.1, read as the reverse complement.
AGATTAAGGCCGGCGCTGGTGGCGAGGAGGCTGCCCTTTTCGCGGGTGACCTCGCGCGCATGTACGAGCGTTACGCCGACAAAGCCGGCTTTAACTGGGAGGTGCTGGGCCTCAACGAGTCTGACCTGGGCGGAGTGAAGGACATGACCATCACTTTCAAGTCCAAGACTCCCTCGCGTGATGGAGCCTGGTCGGTATTCAAGTTTGAGGGCGGGGTACATCGCGTCCAGCGCGTTCCGGTCACGGAGTCGCAGGGCCGCATCCAGACCTCCGCTGCGGGCGTCTTGGTCTACCCGGAGCCTGATGAGGTTGAGTCCGTCAACATCGACGAGAAAGACATTCGCGTTGATGTCTACCGTTCCTCCGGTAAGGGCGGCCAAGGCGTTAACACCACTGACTCTGCCGTGCGCATCACCCACCTGCCTACTGGGCTGGTTGTGACCTGTCAGAAGGAACGCTCCCAGATCCAGAACAAGGCCCGTGCTTTGCAAGTGCTGCAGGCGCGCCTGGACCAGCTCGAGCGGGAGGCCCGCGACGCTGAGGCCGGCGAGCAGCGTGCTTCCCAGGTGCGCACGATGGACCGCTCTGAGCGTATCCGCACCTATAACTGGCCGGAAAACCGCATCACGGATCACCGTATCGGCTACAAGGCCAATAACTTGGATGCAGTGCTCAACGGTGACTTGCAGGATCTCATTGATGCCTTGCAGGCCCAAGAGCGCGCCGAGCGGCTCGAGTCCGAAGGTTAAGGGCTGTCCTCGGTGACTACCTATGCACAGGCGCTTCGCTTCGCGGCGGAGCGCCTTCGCCGTGCCGGCGTGGCCTCACCCGAGTGGGACGCGCGGATCTTGGCGTCCCATCTCATTCATTGCGGGCACATGGACATCCCGATGCACGAGAAGGCCATGCCGGGCTTCGACATCGCCTACGAGCAGTTGATTGCCCGCCGCGCCGCCCGGGAGCCGCTGCAACACATCCTCGGCGCGGCGTGGTTTGGTCCGCTGGAGCTGCGCGTGGGCCCCGGGGTTTTCATCCCGCGCCCGGAAACGGAAGTTCTGGCGGACTGGGCTGTACGTTCGCTGCAGGGGCTGGAAAGCCCCCGCGTTGTCGATCTGTGCACAGGTTCGGGCGCGCTGGCGCTCTATGTTTCCCACCTGCGCCCAGATGCGCGGGTGCTCGCCGTCGAGCTTGACGACGACGCCTTGGCATACACCACCACCAACACCCACGGCAGCGGGGTGGAGGTCATTCACGGCGATGCCACGGATCCCCGGGTGCTTGAAAGCATCGATGGGCAGGTGGATCTAGTAGTGAGCAACCCGCCCTATGTGCCCTTGAGCATGGAGCTAGACCCAGAGGTCTACCAAGACCCGGCACTCGCCGTTTTCGCGGGCGAGGATGGGATGAGTGTCATCCCCGGGATCGCCGACACCGCGGCCCGCCTGCTTAAAGTGGGAGGACGTTTCGGCATTGAGCACGATGATGAGACCTCTGCACAGGTGCAGGCCTTGGTGCGGGAAAACGGTGCATTTTGTGCCGTGGAGGTCTTGAGAGATCTCACCGGCACGGCACGCTTTGTCACGGCCGTGCGCGCCGAGGGGTAAGGTGAGAAAACCGAAAAGAATGTGTCCACGTTCCAGAAAGCTGATGTAGGGATTTTAATGCAGGGCAAGATTTATGATTGTTCCGATGAGGCCAGCCGAGAAGAGGGAATCTCTCTCGCTGTCAAGGCCGCCCAGTCCGGTCGCTTGGTTGTCATGCCCACCGATACGCTTTATGGTTTGGGCTGCGATGCCTTCAATAACGCGGCGGTGGCCAACCTTCTAGCCACCAAGCACCGTGGCCCGGATATGCCCGTGCCGGTTCTTATCGGGTCCTGGGATACCATTCGCGGGCTGGTGGCCAACTACACCGATACAGCGCGTACTTTGGTCGAGGCATTTTGGCCCGGCGGACTATCCATCGTGGTTCCGCAGGCGCCTTCTTTGCCGTGGAACTTGGGCGATACACGCGGGACGGTCATGCTGCGCATGCCTTTGCACCCCATCGCCATCGAGCTCTTACGCGAGGTGGGCCCAATGGCGGTATCTTCCGCCAATATCTCCGGACACCAGCCGCCTACCACGGCGATCGCGGCCAAGCAGCAATTGGGCAAGGCGGTGACGGTGTATCTGGACGGGGGAGAAACCGCCGTCGGCAAGCCCTCGACCATCATCGATCTTTCCGGCGCCCGTCCTTACCTCCTGCGCGAAGGTGCTATCTCCGCGGAAGACATTGCGGAGGTCATCGGCGTCAGTGCGGAGTCTCTGCGGACGCGCCCGCAGAATTAAGCAGAAGTAATAGGGAAGCGGAGGACTATCAGTGGGCGGAACCGGTGTCCCGCTACGCGAGTTGGCTCTAGTCATCCTCGTTGCGGCAGCATTCACATATCTGGCTACAGGTATCGTGCGCACCATTTTGGTGCGCAGTGGCCGGGTAGCGGAGATCCGCCTGCGCGATAGCCACTCCCAGCCCACTCCGCAGATGGGCGGCGTCGCCATGTTCATCGGTTTCGGTGCCGCGCTTTTTCTCGCCGAACAGCTCCCCGCCCTCACCCGCGGGTTCATGCCGGTTACCCCGGAGATGACTGCGGTGTTTTGGGGCGCGGCGGCGATAGTCGCGGTGGGTGTGATCGATGATCTCTATGAACTCAGCGCCATCGTCAAGCTCCTGGGGCAGCTTCTTGCCGCCGCAGTGATGAGTGGTCTCGGGCTGACCTGGACCCTGTTGTTCATCCCTTTCGGCGGTGGAACCACCGTATTGCTGGACCAAATCCAGGGCACACTCTTGACTACCTTCATTACCGTCTTGTTGGTTAATGCCTTCAACTTTGTTGATGGCCTCGACGGACTGGCCGCAGGCCTGGGCATGATCGCCGGGGGAGCCATCCTCATCTTCTCGTTGACTGTCCTCCACGACCAGGGTGGAGCCGTTTCGGCTTATCCTCCCGCCATCATTGCGGCCGCCTTGGTGGGAATCTGCGCCGGATTTTTGCCCCATAATTTTGAGCCCTCACGCATCTTCATGGGGGACAGCGGCTCGATGCTCATTGGCCTTTTGTTGGCCGCAGCATCGACCTCGGCTTCCGGAAAAATCAATATGTCGCTCTATGGCACGGTTGATATCATCGCGCTACTTTCGCCTTTCATCGTGGTGGCTGCTGCAGTGTCGATCCCAGTTGTTGACCTGGTCTGGGCAGTGATTCGGCGCCTGGCACAGGGGCGCTCGCCCTTTTCTGCCGACCGTGCCCATATTCACCACCGCCTGCTGTCTTTGGGGCACACGCACCGGCGCACCGTCTTAGTGCTCTACCTGTGGGTGTCAGCTGCGGCCTTCGGGGCGGTGGCTTTCTCGGTTGTTCCCCCGGCTTTAGCGTCTGCGCTGGCGGTCCTAGCCCTCGTGGTGGCTTTTGGGGCGACCCTCATTCCGCTGCGCCAAGGCAAGTTGGGAAGGCATGCCCGAGTGACAAGAGTGGTCAAAGAAACCGGACCGGCCTGAGGTAGGCTTTCTGCCTATGACTGAAAACGCTTCTTCCGATCCGGAAATCAACGACGTTGCAGACTTTGATGACCCGCGCCGCCCGCTCGAGCGAGCCCTGCGCTTCGGCTGGTGGGCGCTTGTGGCCATAACCATCGTTTCGCTGGCCGTGTGGGGCGGAGTCAAGGGGCTGCCCGGGATTTGGGGCGTCCTTATTGGTGCGAGCGTCGCCGGAGCCTTCGTCCTCTTTACCGCACTCTCAGTGCTTTTTACTTCGAACACCACTCCCACCACCACGCTCGCAGTCATTATGGGCAGCTGGTTGCTCAAGCTGGTGTTGCTTTTGGTCGTACTCTTTATCATCCGGGACCTAGAGTTCTATGATCGCATGGCCCTTTTCGTCACCGTGGTCTTGGCCCTCATTCTCACGCTCGGAACGGAGACATGGGGAATTATCACCTCTCGCGTCTCCTACGTCTCCTAAAAGGTCTTTCTCCCCGACTATCGGAACCGGCCCGTGCCAGTGGTGTTGGGTAAAGCGTCATTCCACCCCCACGGAGGTGTGATGATATTCCGCTGTGACTAAGGACACCCGCACTCTTTTGCCTAGTCACGGGCGATAATGAGGGGCTTGGGTGGGGTAGTGGGCCAGGCTTAAGACTTGGAAGGGCCCCGGGGACGGTGATTTGTTCTCTGACCTGATATTATTTCCTGCGGGTTACCGCGGATCCGGAACTCTCTATTCGCCGTGTGCGAAGTTACTGTGTTACGGCTCCCGCGCGGTCAATCCCTGTCACTACTTCGAAGATGTGCGACGGAGTCCGAGGTCGTGGCAGAGAGCTTGAGACGTCCATCGCACCGCTTGTGATTTTTATATGAATTGCAACGGCCCTAACACGGGAGAGAACGCTGAGCGTTACAACATTGGCCATGAAAGGGCAGTTTCACGCGCCCAATCTGGGTGAGGAATTCTTCCCGGGGCAAATTGATGCCAACCACCTGTTCTTCGGCGACTTCGCCGGCGGATGGTTCGCGCTTGATCGCCTAATGCTGGTGCGCATCTTGATGACGCTGGTATTGGTGGTTCTTTTTATGTTGGCCTTTAAGAACCCCAAGCTGGTTCCCAAGGGTCTGCAAAACGTCGGTGAAAATGCGGTCGACTTCGTTCGCATTTACATCGCCGAAGACATTTTGGGGAAGAAGGAGGCGAAGCGGTTTCTTCCGATTATCGCTGCCATCTTCTTCGCAGTTCTCTTTATGAATGTATCGACCATTATTCCGGGGCTAAACGTCTCCGCTAATGGTCGTATCGGTATGCCTATAGTACTTGCCGCGGTGGCATATATCGTCATGATTTATGCCGGTGCAAAGCGCTATGGGTTCGGCAAGTTCCTGAAGTCCTCGGTGGTTATTCCAAACCTCCCTCCGGCGCTTCACTTCTTGGTCATCCCGATTGAGTTCTTCTCAACCTTCATTTTGCGGCCTGTTACCCTTGCCATTCGTCTTATGGCGAACTTCCTGGCCGGACATATCATTCTGGTTCTGCTGTTTTCTGCCTCGAACTTCTTCTTCTGGCAGCTCAACGGCTGGACGGCTCTCTCAGGTGTCACCATCATCCTGGGCATTGCCTTCAGTTTGTTCGAAATCATCGTTATTTTCCTGCAGGCATACATTTTTGCCCTGCTGACTTCGGTGTACATCGAATTGTCCCTCCACGCGGATTCGCATTAGGACGAGGTCGACGAGCGCGACCGAGAATTCTAAACTTCACAAAACTACCTCCTCGGCCTTAGGGATTAAGGCCGGGAAACACGAAAGGGAACGACTTTCACCATGAACGAAATCATTTTGGCTCAAGACGCCGCCTCTAACATCACGGGCTTGGGCACCATCGGTTACGGCCTCGCCGCAATCGGCCCTGGTATCGGTATCGGCATCGTCGCCGGTAAGACCGTAGAGGCTATGGCTCGCCAGCCCGAGATGGCCGGCCAGCTGCGCACCACCATGTTCTTGGGTATTGCCTTCACCGAGGCACTTGCGCTTATCGGCCTCGTTGCAGGCTTCCTGTTCTAAAAAGTTCGCGTTTTCCTAAACCAACCTTTTAAGACTGGAGACCACATGAACAACGTCTTTTACCTCCTTGCGGAGGGGGAGGAGAGCTTGCCAGGTAATGGCAGCTTCTCCGTCCTCCTGCCCAAGAACTATGACATCTTCTGGTCTTTGATCTGTTTCGTTGCCATCTTGTTGTTGTTCTGGAAGTTTGTTCTTCCGGCGTACAACAAGTTGCTCCAGGAGCGCGAGGACCGGATCGAGGGCGGCATGAAGCGCGCTGAGGCCTCACAGGCTGAAGCCAAGGCTGCTCTTGAGAAGTACAACGCACAGCTTGCTGATGCACGAGCTGAGGCCGCTGAGATCCGTGAGCAGGCGCGCGAGCGCGGCAAGCAGATCGAGGCCGAGGCTAAGAGCCAGGCTGAGGAAGAGTCACGTCGCATCGTGGCCGCGGGTGAGAAGCAGCTAGAGGCTTCCCGCACGCAGGTTATCTCCGAGCTGCGTTCTGACATCGGACAGAACTCCATCAATCTGGCGGAGAAGCTGCTGGGCGGGGAACTTTCCTCCGCTACCAAGCAGTCCTCGACCATTGATAACTTCCTGTCCGAGCTCGACTCTGTGGCACCGGCCGGAAAGTAGGCAACTATGAAGGCAGCTAGCCGCGAAGCTCTCGCACACGTCGAAACCCGCCTGGATGAGATCCTAGCCGGCGACAACGCTGTTGCGACTGCTGCACAGGCAGGCCTCGACCTTTTTGAGGTCGTCGACGTTCTAGACGGCGAGCGCGAATTGCGCGTCGATCTTAATAACGTCGCCGCCTCGGCCGAGACCCGCAAGAAGCTGGCAATGGATCTATTTGGAGACAAGGTTTCTCCGGTCGCCGCACAGGTGATCGAGGCCGCAGTTTCTGAGCATTGGTCCACCGGTCGCGACTTGGTCAACGGCCTTGTCACCCTCGGACGTCGTGCTTTGTTGCGCGGAGCCGAGTCCCAAGGCCAGCTGGGCCAGGTCGAGGACGAGCTTTACCGTCTCGCCCAGATCCTGGACCGCGAGGCTGAGCTGACCCAGTTGCTTTCGGATTACACTGCTCCTTCCGCACACAAGCGCGGATTGCTGGCAAACGTGCTCTACGGGAAGGTCACGATGTTTACTGAGGCGCTCGCGCTTCAGGCAATCGGACGCCCCGAGCGCAACCCCATCGATGATGTCTCCGCTTTGTCTGACTCCGCAGCAGCGCTGCAGGGGCGCGAAATTGCGCGCGTGACATCTGCTGGAGAGCTGAACGAAGGCCAGCAGGCAGTGCTCGCCGAGAAGCTGGGCAAGATTTATGGTCGTGCGATGTCCATCCATGCTGAGGTTGACACCAGCCTCCTCGGTGGTGTGCGCATCCGCGTTGGTGACGAAGTTATTGACGGTTCGACGGCAGGCAAGATTGCCCGCCTGCGGGCCCAGATGGCATAGACCAAGACGACAGAAGTGAAAACAAGTAATTGCTGGAAGATACTACCGAGAGCAGGAAGAACATGGCGGAGCTGACGATCTCCTCCGATGAGATTCGTAGCGCGATTGCGAACTACACCTCGAGCTACTCCGCGGAGGCCTCCCGTGAGGAGGTCGGCGCGGTAATTTCGGCAGCTGACGGTATTGCGCAGGTTTCTGGCCTGCCATCCGTTATGGCGAATGAGCTGCTCGAGTTCCCAGGCGGCCTCATCGGCGTTGCTCAGAACCTGGACACCAACTCGATTGGCGTCGTGGTGCTGGGTAACTTCGAGTCCCTCAAGGAGGGCGACGAGGTCAAGAGGACCGGCGAGGTCCTTTCCATTCCCGTGGGCGAGGAATTCCTCGGCCGCGTAATCAACCCATTGGGCCAGCCGATTGACGGCTTGGGTCCCATCGCCGCTGAAGAGGAACGCGTCCTCGAGCTGCAGGCACCTTCCGTGTTGCAGCGTCAGCCGGTGGAAGAGCCGATGCAGACGGGTATCAAGGCTATCGACGCCATGACCCCGATCGGTCGCGGTCAGCGTCAGCTGATCATTGGTGACCGTAAGACCGGCAAGACCGCGGTCTGCATCGACACCATTTTGAACCAGAAGGCAAACTGGGAGTCTGGCGATAAGGACAAGCAGGTACGTTGTATCTACGTCGCTATCGGCCAGAAGGGCACCACCATCGCTGGTGTGCGCCACACCCTTGAGCAGCACGGTGCGCTGGAGTATACCACCATCGTTGCCGCTCCGGCCTCTGATTCCGCAGGCTTTAAGTGGCTCGCCCCCTTCTCGGGTGCGGCCCTGGGCCAGCACTGGATGTACCAGGGCGAGCACGTCCTGATTATTTATGATGATCTCACCAAGCAGGCCGAGGCCTACCGTGCGATCTCCCTTCTGCTTCGCCGTCCGCCAGGGCGCGAGGCTTACCCGGGTGACGTCTTCTACCTGCACTCTCGTTTGCTCGAGCGCGCAGCGAAGCTTTCCGATGACATGGGTGCCGGTTCCATGACCGCATTGCCGATCATCGAGACGAAGGCCAACGACGTTTCGGCCTTCATCCCGACCAACGTTATTTCCATTACTGACGGCCAGGTCTTCCTGGAGTCCGACCTGTTCAACCAGGGCGTCCGTCCGGCAATTAACGTCGGTGTCTCCGTGTCCCGCGTCGGTGGCGCTGCCCAGACCAAGGGCATGAAGAAGGTGGCAGGTAACCTGCGTCTGGATCTCGCGGCATACCGCGACCTGCAGGCCTTCGCCGCCTTCGCATCGGACCTGGATGCGGCCTCCAAGGCACAGCTCGAGCGCGGCGCTCGCCTCGTTGAGCTGCTCAAGCAGGCCGAGTCCTCCCCGCAGCCGGTCGAGTACCAGATGGTTTCCATCTTCCTCGCTGACCAGGGCATCTTCGACGTCGTTCCCGTTGAAGACGTTCGCCGCTTTGAGGTCGAGGTTCACGAGTACCTCAACCAGCACGCTCCGGAAGTATTCGCGCAGATTGCTGGCGGCAAAGCCTTGACCGACGAGTCCAAGGAAACCTTGGTCTCGGCAGCGAAGGACTTCACTCCTAGCTTCCGCACCACCGAGGGACACAACATCGGCACCGAGGCGCCGGTTGATCCCCTCAACGCGGATGAAGTGAAGAAGACCGAGCTCAGCGTCTCCCGTAAGACGGCCAACTAGGGCTCCGTCGAGCTCTCAGAGTAAACCGTCTAGATACCAAGAAGGGAGGAACGAACACTATGGCTAATCTTCGTGAACTGCGCGACCGCATCCGGTCCGTCAATTCCACCAAGAAGATCACCAAAGCACAGGAGCTCATCGCTACCTCGCGCATTACTAAGGCCCAGGCCCGTGTGGAGGCTTCACAGCCTTATGCACACGAGCTTGCTAACGTGCTCAACCGGCTCGCTGCCGTGAGCTCGCTGGATCACTCTATGCTGCGCGAGCGTGTTGACGGCAAGGTCGCTGCCATTCTCGTGGTCTCTTCTGACCGCGGAATGTGCGGTGGCTACAACAACAACGTCTTCAAGAAGGCGGCTGAGCTCGAGGCACTGCTCCGGCAGGAAGGATTCGACGTAGTCCGCTACGTTACTGGCAGCAAGGGCGTCGGCTTCTACAAGTTCCGCGAGGCCGAGGTGGCGGGAAGCTGGGAAGGCTTTTCGCAGAATCCCTCGTGGGAGTCCACCCACGATGTCCGTCGTCACATGATCGACGGCTTCGTTGCGGGTTCCCATGGGACCGCCAAGGCACGTCCGGGACTCAACACGGAGGCCAACGGAGGGGATTCGAACGCGGTTGTCCGCGGCTTCGATTCCGTTCACGTTGTCTACACCGAGTTTGAGAACATGTTGACTCAGACCGCGCGCGCCCAGCAGTTGTTGCCGGTTGTGCCCGTCATCGAGAACGGGGAATACCAACTTGGGGATTCCGCGCTTTCCGACGCCGAGTCGGCAGATCAGCTCACCCCTGATTACGACTTCGAACCGGACGCAGATACCCTGATGGAAGCGCTGCTTCCTCAGTATGTCTCCCGCCTGCTGTTTGAAATGTTCTTGGAGGCTTCGGCCGCCGAGTCCGCTGCACGCCGTACTGCTATGAAGTCTGCGACTGATAACGCGACGGAATTGGTCAAGGACCTTTCCCGCGTGGCCAACCAGGCACGTCAGGCACAGATTACCCAGGAAATTACAGAGATCGTCGGTGGCGCTGGTGCGCTCGCCGAAAGCGCAGAAAGTGACTAGATTATGACTTCAGCTCTGCAAGAGCAGAACACACAGTCGTCGGCTGTCGCCGGCCGTGTGGTGCGTGTCATCGGTCCGGTCGTCGACGTGGAATTCCCGCGCGGCGGACTGCCGGCACTGTATAACGCACTGACCGTCGAGATTTCTCTCGAGGCTGTTGCAAAGACCGTCACCCTTGAGGTTGCTCAGCACCTCGGTGACAACCTTGTCCGTACCATCTCCATGGCACCGACCGACGGACTCGTCCGCGGCGCCGCAGTGAGTGATACCGGCAAGCCGATTTCCGTCCCAGTCGGAGACGTAGTCAAGGGCCACGTCTTTAACGCCTTGGGCGATTGCCTCGACCAGCCCGGCTTGGGCCGTGACGGTGAGCAGTGGGGAATCCACCGCGAGCCCCCGGCTTTCGACGAGCTTGAGGGCAAGACCGAAATCCTCGAGACCGGCATCAAGGTCATCGACCTTCTGACCCCGTATGTCAAGGGCGGAAAGATTGGCCTCTTCGGCGGCGCCGGTGTGGGCAAGACGGTTCTCATCCAGGAGATGATTACCCGTATTGCTCGCGAGTTCTCCGGAACCTCCGTGTTCGCCGGCGTCGGCGAGCGTACCCGTGAGGGCACCGACCTCCACCTGGAAATGGAAGAGATGGGCGTGTTGCAAGACACCGCCTTGGTCTTCGGCCAGATGGATGAGCCGCCAGGAGTTCGTATGCGCGTGGCTCTGTCCGGTCTGACCATGGCGGAGTACTTCCGCGATGTTCAGCACCAGGACGTGCTGCTGTTCATCGACAACATCTTCCGTTTCACCCAGGCCGGCTCTGAGGTATCGACCCTTCTGGGCCGCATGCCTTCCGCCGTGGGCTACCAGCCCACCCTGGCTGATGAGATGGGCGTGCTGCAGGAGCGGATTACCTCCACCAAGGGTCGTTCCATTACCTCGCTGCAGGCCGTTTATGTGCCGGCCGATGACTACACCGACCCGGCACCTGCTACGACCTTCGCCCACCTCGATGCCACCACCGAGCTGGACCGCGCTATCGCCTCCAAGGGTATTTACCCCGCGGTGAACCCGCTGTCCTCGACCTCTCGTATCCTCGAGCCGTCAATCGTTGGCCAGCGTCACTACGATATCGCCCAGCGCGTTATCGGCATCCTGCAGAAGAACAAGGAATTGCAAGACATCATCGCAATTCTGGGCATGGATGAGCTCTCTGAGGAAGACAAGATCACCGTGCAGCGTGCACGTCGTCTGGAGCGTTTCTTGGGACAGAACTTCTTCGTTGCGGAGAAGTTCACCGGCCTGCCGGGTTCCTACGTTCCTTTGACCGATACGATCGAGGCTTTCGAGCGCATTTGCAACGGCGAGTTCGACCACTACCCAGAGCAGGCCTTCAACGGCCTGGGTGGCTTGGACGACGTCGAAGCAGCGTACAAGAAGCTGACCGAGAAGTAGGGAGTGCGACATGGCTGACATCACCGCTGAACTGGTTGCCGTCGAGCGCATGCTGTGGTCTGGACAGGCCACCATGGTCACGGCTGAGACCACCGAGGGTGAGATCGGCGTGCTTCCTGGACACGAGCCAGTTATCGGTCAGTTGATCGATAACGGCGTAGTGACCATTCGCCCCGTCGACGGTGACCGCTTGGTCGCCGCCGTACAGGGTGGCTTCCTCTCCGTATCCCAGAAGAAGATCACCGTGCTCGCAGACTGGGCAATCTGGTCTACCGAGATCGACGAGGCCCGTGCCACCGAAGATCTCAAGTCCGAGGACGAGGTGACCCGTTCCCGAGCCGAGGCCGCGTTGCGTGCCCTTCGGCGCGCGCAGGCTTAACCGAGCCCTAGGATAAGGGGAGTAGGGGCAGCAATGACCGCCCTTCCCGCTCTCAACCGCACCACCTTGCTTTGCGAGGTCGGTGCGGTTTCTTGTTTTCTTTGGGATTGCTTCCTGGCTTCTATGGGGCGTTGTCTCGTTAGTGCCGGAGGCTGGAATTGGGCAAATCACGGGGCAAGACGCTAGACTTCTCTTATTGTTTCAGCGACCCCGTGAGTTTGTGGCAAGAATGGAGATCCATCAGTGGATGCTTTGTTTACGGTCATTTTTTGGCTTCTCGTCATCGCCTGTGTGACGTTGGGTCTCCTCGCGGCCTTTCGCTTCTTCCGTCTGCGCTCGCGCGGCACTTCCGTACTTCTGCGGAAGATGCCAGCCAAGGATTCTCATTCTTGGCGCCACGGCATGCTGCGATATATCGGGGAGTCCGTAAAGTTTTATAAGCTTCGCTCCGTATGGCCCACCGCAGATCTCGTATTAGACCGCCTCGACGTCGAACTTCTTGGTAACCGCAAGTTGGATGACGACGAGGCTTCTTTTATGCCCGAGGCCACCGAGGTTCTGCACTTTCGTGCCGGGGAACGCGAGTACGAGTTCGCTTCAGATCAACACGGCATTCTTGCCTTGACCGCGTGGATCGAATCGGCGCCTTCGCGCAGGCAAGAGAAGCGTGACTTCGAGCGCCTGCGCAGCCGCGCTACCCGCTATCCCAAGCAATAGTTCGCAACCGCTAGGGTAGAGGGCATGCGTTTAGTAGTTGCCCGTTGTACTGTAGATTATGTCGGTCGTCTCGATGCTCACTTGCCCGTTGCGGATCGCCTCATCCTCATCAAGGCGGATGGTTCTGTGTCGATCCACGCCGATGACCGGGCGTATAAGCCGCTGAACTGGATGACCCCACCCTGCACGCTCGAGCAGAGCCCAATCACGGACATTGATGGTGAGGACACCGGGGACGAGCTGTGGTTAGTCGAAAGCCCCAAGGGCGAGCAGCTGCGCATCACGGTGTCGCAGATTCACCAGGACATTTCGGTCGAGTTGGGAGAGGACCCCGGCCTGGTCAAGGACGGGGTAGAAGCTCACCTGCAGGCATTGTTGGCAGAACACATCGACACCATTGGTAAGGGCTATACGTTGGTGCGTCGAGAGTATCCCACGGCCATCGGGCCCGTCGATATTATGGCTCGTGATGCCGATAAGAAGTTTGTTGCCATTGAGGTCAAGCGCCGTGGCGGCATCGATGGGGTAGAGCAGCTTACGCGCTACCTTGAGTTGCTCAATCGGGACGAGTTGCTCAAGCCGGTACAGGGGGTTTTCGCCGCCCAGGAGATTAAGCCCCAGGCGCGAACCTTGGCCGAAGATCGAGGGATTCGCTGCGTCATCTTGGACTATCAGGATCTGCGCGGCATTGAGTCCAATGAGCTGCGGTTGTTCTAATGCCGCGCCGCAATCGGAGGCAGAGGAGTCAGCCGCGCTATTTGCCGCCGGATGGAACATCTTTCTTCGGCTCCCAAAGCGTGGAAGGTCCAAGCTGGACTCACGGTGAGACCTATGTGGTGCGACAGATCGGCTCGGCACGGGCAACGAAGTTCTACGTCTGCCCCGGATGTAACCAAAATATTCCGCCCGGGGTGGCGCATGTAGTGGCCTGGCCACGCGATACCGGCCGGCAGGGTGAAGACCGGCGGCACTGGCACCGCCACTGTTGGGAGCGAAGGTAGGATAGGCCTCATGATTGTTGCATTTTCTGTTGCCCCCACGGTTGTTGATAATGACTCCGCAGAGATGTCTGCGGCTGTGGCCGAGGCTGTGCGCGTTGTCCGTGCCTCGGGTCTTCCCAATGAGACCAATGCCATGTTCACTCTCATCGAAGGAGAGTGGGATGAGGTATTCGGCGTGATTAAGAAGGCCACCGATGCTGTGCGCGCGGTTTCTCCGCGAACTTCCTTAGTTATTAAGGCAGATATTCGGGAGGGCGTGACCGGGCAGCTTACCCAGAAGGTCGAGGCCGTAAACCGCCGCTTGGGGGAGAACTCTTAGATGACGAATCCACGTTCCCCTTTCGTCAACGGTGCTCTTGATTTGGGGGCGCTGAAAGAGCGCGCGGAACACCGCGAAGATAGCGCTCCAGCGGTAGCTTCCTTTGTTGAGGTAACCCCGGAGAACTTCGAGGCAGAGGTCGTCCGGCGCTCGGCGCAGGTGCCCGTTGTCGTGCTTATTGGTTCCCCGCGCTCGCCAGCATCGGAGCAACTTAAAGCGGACTTCTCGGCGCTGGCTGCAAAAGGCAACCATTCCTTCATCGTGGCTTATGTTGACGCTGATGCTGTGCCCCAAGTTGCACAGGTATTTGGCGTGCGCAACCTTCCAACAACGGTCGCTCTCGCCGCAGGGCAGCCGGTCACCAACTTCGAGGGCGGTCAGCCGGTCGCGGCATTGGAGCAGTGGACTCAGGCTCTAGTAGCCAAACTCGGTCCTCAGTTAAAAGGCTTGCCGCAGGAGTCCTCGCAGGAAGAAGCCCCAGAAGAGGCCGATCCGCGCTTGGTGGCCGCCGAGGATGAGCTCAACCGTGGCGATTTCGGTGCGGCTATTGCCTCTTATGACAAGATCCTTGCCGCAGAACCCTCCAACGGCGAGGTTAAAAAGGCCCGCGCAATGGCAGTCGTGCTCAAGCGTTTGGCAGCGGGCAGCAACGGCGCAGATCCCATCGCCGCCGCAGATTCTGACCAGGCCGATACGGAAAAGCAGCTGCTCGCTGCCGATGCCGAGGTAGCTGCTGGCGTTGCAGAGAAGGCTTTCTCACGTCTCATCGGGGCTATTTCTCGCAGCGCCGGTGCTGAGAAACAGGCTTTGAAAGAACGGCTGCTGGAGCTTTTCACTCTTTTTGAGGGCTCGGACCCGCGTGTACTTCAGGCTCGTACAGATCTGGCTAGTGCCCTGTATTAAATACTTAATTCCCCAAAATGGAGGAGGAATGGTGGCTGCTGACCCATATATGCCCATTTAATTCCCTCCTTAAATTAACCCCGTGGCGTACCCCGGGGTTAATTTGGGTTTAGCCCCTGCGGCAATGAGATTTTTTCTATCAATGTGCAGTGGTATATTTTCCCCCTATACCCGGCCTGTGAGCCGCTTCACTTAGCAATCCTATTGTCCTGTGACCCGCGCCCGCCTGGTAGCCAGCTCACTTTTTGAAAAGGGGATTTCTCCATGTCCACTCTGTCTTCTGACGGGCCAAAGATCGCCCCGTCTAAGAAACCAAAGAAGGACCGCACGCACTGGCTCTATATCGCAGTCATCATCGCGGTTTTCTCCGGCATTGTATTCGGCCTGGTCGCACCTGACGTAGCAGCGGGTTTCAAGATCGTCGGAACCATGTTCGTCAGCCTGATCAAGATGATCATCGCCCCAGTCATCTTCTGTACCATCGTGCTGGGCATCGGCTCCGTTCGCGCCGCTGCCTCCGTTGGTCGCGCGGGCGGTATCGCCCTAACCTACTTCATTGTCATGTCGACCTTCGCCCTCGGCGTGGGTCTGCTGGTTGGCAACATTATTGAGCCGGGCACCGGCCTGAATATTCATGCCACTGCGGGCGAAGCTGACAAGTACGTCGCTCAGGCAGAAGAAGGGGCTCATGGCCTCTCCGGTTTCATCCAGGGCATCATCCCGGATACTTTCTTCTCCGCCTTTACCTCTGGTTCCGTCCTGCAGGTGCTCTTCGTGGCCCTGCTCTCCGGCTTCGCTGTGCAGGCACTGGGCAAGCACGGTGAGCCGATTCTCCGCGGCATCGCCCACTTCCAGCGTCTGACCTTCAAGATCCTGAGCATGATCCTGTGGATCGCTCCGATTGGTGCTTTCGGTGCCATTGCCGGCGTCGTCGGCGCCACCGGCTTCGGGGCTGTTAAGTCCCTAGCCGTGCTGATGCTCGCCTTCTACATCACCTGCTTCCTCTTCGTGTTCGTGGTGCTGGGTCTCATCGCTCGCTTCTTGGGTGGAATCAGCATGTGGAAACTGTGCAAGTACCTGGGCCGCGAGTTCCTGCTCATCGTCGCAACCTCCTCTTCCGAGTCGGCTTTGCCCAACTTGATGCGCAAGATGGAGCACCTCGGCGTCGACAAGCCGACCGTCGGCATCGTTGTCCCCACCGGCTATTCCTTCAACCTGGATGGTACGGCTATCTACCTGACCTTGTCCGCCATCTTCATCTCCGACGCGATGAACATGCCGATGTCCCTGCCGGAGCAGGTCTCCTTGCTCGTGTTCATGATCATCGCCTCCAAGGGTGCGGCAGGTGTCTCTGGCGCAGGCCTGGCCACGCTGGCGGCTGGTCTGCAATCGCACCGCCCCGAGCTTCTCGACGGCGTTGGTGTCATCGTCGGTATCGACCGCTTCATGTCTGAGGCACGTGCGCTTACCAACTTCGCGGGCAATGCCCTGGCCACCGTGCTCGTGGGTCGTTGGACCCACACCATCGACATGCCGCGTGTGCATTCCGTTCTTAACGGCGAGCTCCCTTACGTCGAGAGCGAGGCTGATAACACCGTTGAGATGTCTAATCCCACGGTCAAGAACCCAGCCACCGCCGAGCTGCAGCCCACCCCGCAGATTGACCTGGACAACTACCAAAAGTAGTCCGGGGGTAACCCAAGTCATAATTAAGTAAAGTCATTGATGATCGCACGTTTAGCATCGAGCTAACTCAGCCAGAGTCTGATTTCCCCACTCGGCTGGGATACAACGCTTACTTCCCCCTCCCGCCCGCAGCACTAGAGGACATGGACGGCTTTGGCGAGACTCCTGTGTCCAACGGTCCGTACAAGATCGTAAGCTGGGACCATAACCGCTCGCTCAAGATTGAGCCTAATCCGGAGTACGGCGGGGAGCGCGTGGCCCAAAATGAGGGCCTAGAATATGTCTTCTACTCTGATACAGATGCCGCCTACATGGATCTTCTGGCCAATAACCTTGATGTCTTAGAGGCAATTCCCTCGGCCTCCTTCGGCTCCTACCAGCAAGACCTCGGTACCCGCTCGGAAACCAAGCCGGCTGCCACGTACCTGGAGATGTCTATTCATGAGGAGACCCCGCACTTTAGCGGGGAAGAGGGCAAGATTCGCCGCAAGGCGCTGTCAATGGCCATTGATCGCCCGGCGATCGCGGAAACTATCTTCAACGGCACTCGCACTCCAGCGCGTGAGTTCACGTCTCCGGTGCTAGAAGGCTACGACCCCAACCTGCCCGGCTCCGAGAACCTCGACTTCAATCCGAGTGAGGCACAGCGCTTGTGGCAGGAAGCGGATGAGACCTACGGTGCTTTCGCGGGCGAGTTCCCAATAAACTACAACGTCGACGGGGACAACAAGGACTGGGCCGATGCAGTGGCCAATAACATCAGCAATACGCTGGGCATCCAGGCCATAGGAAATCCCTTCCCAGACTTCAAGTCCTTCCGCGACGCGTATCGAACCGAGCGCATGGACGGTGCGTATCGAACTGCATGGCTGGCGGACTATCCCTCGATGGGCAACTTCTTGGGCCCGAACTTCACCACCGGAGTCGCTTCGAATGACTCTAAGTACGCCAACCCCGAGTTCGACCGACTCATCGTGGAGGCCAATGGCGCGCAAGACGCCGCGCAGGCAGCCCGCCTCTATAACCAAGCTCAAGAGCTGCTCTTGCGTGACCTACCCGCCATCCCGCTCTTCTATCCCAACGTGGTGGGCGGCTGGTCTGAAAACGTCGACAACGTGGAGTTTAGTTGGAAGTCCCTGCCCGTCTACTACAACATCACCAAACAGTAGACGGACAGTAGTAGTAGCTCTTCCTATCCGCGGAAGAGGTACCACTGCACGGAGTTGGCGGGCAGGAAGATCTCGAGCGAGTTATTCGCCGAGAGCACCTGCCCGCTGATGTCATTTCCAGCGCCTTGGTAGGCAGCATCATCGGTGTTGATGACGAGGTCCCAAGCACCGTTGCGGGGGACCCACAGTTGGTAGTTGGAAATGGTCGAGCCAGAAAAATTACAGACGGCCAAGAGTGCAGAACCGTCCGAGCCGTAGCGAACGTATCCCAACATATTATTGCTGGAGTCATCCGCCTTGACCCACTGGAAGCCTTGGTCCTGGAAGTCTTGAGACCAGAGAGCAGGAGTAGAGCGGTAGACACGGTTGAGGTCACGCACCAGGCGCTTGATGCCGTGATGCCACTCGCTGCCCCAGCCCTCCAAGTTGGCCCAGTCCACCGAGTTGGCCTCAGACCACTCGGAGGTCTGGCCAAATTCCTGGCCCATAAACATCAGTTTCTTGCCCGGGTGCGTGAACATGTATCCATAGAGGGCGCGCAGTCCAGCGGCCTTGTTCCAATCATCTCCCGGCATGCGCGTCCATAGCGAGCCCTTCCCGTGCACAACCTCATCGTGGCTGAAGGGCAAGACATAGCGCTCGGAGTAGGCGTAGACCATGGAGAAAGTCAGCTCACCGTGGTGATAGGAGCGGTGAACCGGCTCATGGGCGAAGTACTCGAGTGTGTCATTCATCCACCCCATGTTCCATTTGAGGGAGAAACCCAGCCCACCATCGGCGGTGGAAGCGGTGACTCCCGGCCAGGAGGTGGACTCCTCCGCGATGGTTAATACACCGGGGTGCACGCGATTCATCGTGGCGTTGGTTTCTTGGAGGAATTGCACCGCTTCGAGGTTCTCGCGGCCGCCGTACTGGTTGGGCAGCCAGTCATCGCGTGAGTAGTCCAGGTAGAGCATTGAGGCCACGGCGTCCACCCGCAGCCCATCGACGTGGAAGCATTCCGCCCAGTACAAGGCGTTGGCGACGAGGAAGTTGCGGACCTCATTGCGCCCGAAGTCGAAGACATAGGTGCCCCAATCTGCTTGCTCACCGCGGCGCGGATCCGGGTGCTCATAAACCGCTTGGCCGTCGAAACGTCCGAGCGCAAACTCATCCTTGGGAAAGTGTGCGGGTACCCAGTCGACGATGACGCCAATTCCAGCTTGATGGAGTGCGTCAATCAGGGCGCGCAGATCATCGGGACTGCCCCAGCGGGCAGAGGGCGCGTAGTAGCCGGTAACTTGATAGCCCCAAGAACCGCCAAAAGGATGCTCAGCCACAGGCAGGAACTCGACATGGGTGTAGGCATGCTCCAGCAGGTAGGGGATGAGCTCCTGGCGCAGGCTGTCGTAGTCTGCTCCTATTTTCCACGACCCGACGTGAACTTCGTAGATGCTCATGGGCTTGTTTAGGTCGCTATCGCGTGCCTGCATCCAGGAATCATCACCCCAGTGATAAGAGCTCTCCTCGACAACAGAGGAGGTGGCGGGCGGGGAAAAAGTACGCTTGGCCAGGGGATCGGACTTATCGATCCGGCGCCCATCTTTGGTTTGGATAGCGAACTTGTACTCGCTGCCCGCCTCAAGCCCCGGAATGAAGACTTCCCAAATCCCGGTGGCACCGAGGCAACGCAAAGGATATTGCGTGGGATTCCAACCGCAGAACGGACCAATGACGGCTACACCCTCGGCGTTGGGAGCCCACACCGCGAAGGCGACACCGCTGACGGTGCCCATATCCGTCTCATAGGTCTTGAGGTTGGATCCGAGGACTTCCCACAACCTCTCGTGGCGCCCCTCGCCGATGAGGTAGAGATCGACGCTGCCCAGGGTGGGGAGAAAATGATAACCATCGGCGACATCGACGGGGGATTGGAAAGGATAAGTGATCCGCAGGCGGTAGTCACTTTCCACGGGAAGAGGCGCCTCCCATACGTCGTGGCCGACATTGCGCATGGGAATGACGGCGCCCTTGGTGACCAGATCGATGGCCTCGGCTCCAGGGCGACGGGTGGAGACGACTCCGTCATGCCAGCCATAGAATCCGTGAGGATTGTAATGGCGGCAATTGTCGAGGCGTTCGAGATCGGCGGTGGGAATGTGCATGACTTGAGACTACCTAACTGCGTTTATGCTGGTGGAGATAATACTGGCTGCGCTTGTGGGCTGCGGGGAAAAACTTTAAGGGCGGTAGTCCTCCACCTCGCGCCAGGCTAGGTGCGCGCTTTCGGCGGGATTTACATCGGGGAGGACAAAGATATGCGCGACATCCCTCAAAGGCTCCAGGCGTACGAAGTTGCGGTCCGCCCAGTGATAGACCGCGCCCGTAATCGCATCACTGACGGGATAAGTCGCGCCAGAATCGAGCCCGATAGCTGGAAGATCGACATAGACCGTGGCTTCCTGCGGGTTGCGGGGATCGAGGTTGACCACCACCAGCACGACATTGCCGGAGACCGTATCGACCTTGGAGTAGGCCATAATGTTGTTGTTATCGGTGTTGTGGAAGTGGAGGTTGCGCAGCTGCTGAAGGGCAGGATTCTCCCGCCGGATGTAGTTGAGCAGCCGGATATAGGCCTCAAGCGAGTCTCCGGACTTGACTGCGGACTGGAAATCACGCGGGCGTAGCTCGTACTTCTCCGAGTCGAGGTACTCCTCACTGCCAGGGGCTACGGCGCGATGCTCGTAGAGCTCGAATCCGGAATACACGCCCCAGGCTGGGGAGAGAGTGGCGGCCAAGGCAGCACGGATGGCGAACATGGCTCGGCCCCCGTTTTGCAGGGATGCGTGCAAAATATCCGGGGTATTGACAAAGAAGTTGGGGCGGCAGATATCGGCCTGCTCGACGTGCAGCTTGGCAAGCTCCGTGAGATCATGTTTCGAGGTTTGCCACGTGAAGTACGTATAAGACTGAGAGAAGCCAGACTTGGCAAGGCCAAAAAGCCGGGGCGCCCTAGTAAAAGCCTCTGCCAAGAAAATGATCTCCGGGTGAGTGGAGTGGACTTTGGCAATGAGCCAGGACCAGAATCCCGCAGGCTTAGTATGCGGATTATCTACCCGGAATACTGTCACGCCGGCCTCTACCCAGATCATGGTGATGCGGTAGATCTCCGCGTAGATGCCCGCGGGATCGTTATCGAAATTCAGGGGGTAGATGTCCTGGTACTTCTTAGGGGGGTTCTCCGCGTAAGCAATAGTGCCGTCGGGAAGCACTGTGAAGAACTCCGGGTGCGTCTGTGCCCAAGGATGATCGGGGGAGGCCTGTAGCGCGAGATCCAGCGCTACCTCTAGGCCCAGGGAGCGAGCGTGGGAGACCAGAGCACGGAACTCTTCCATCGTGCCCAGGCGCGGGTGCGTGGCGGAGTGGTCCTGGATGGCCCAAGGAGAGCCCACATCATCGGGCTGGGCCACAACGCTGTTGTTTTTACCCTTGCGGTGTACCTTGCCGATGGGATGGATGGGTGGGAAATAGACCGTATCGAAGCCCATGGCGGCAACTCTTTCCAAAGCCTGCGCGGTGGTGGCAAAGGTGCCGTGCACGGGGTTTCCTTCCTCATCCCACCCGCCAGTAGAGCGCGGGAAGAGCTCGTACCAGGAGTTATAAAGAGCCTCGCGGCGCTCAACCACGACCTCGTGGATGGCGCCGTCGACGATGAGCTCGCGCAAAGGATGCTCCGCCAAGATCTCCTCGACCTCGGCGGAAAGCGCCACCTGCACCCTATCTGCTAGGGCCAAATTATCATCCGCTAGGCAACGCGAAGCAACAAAGAGCGGCTCGGCATGATCGGTGGGGGTCTGCAAGGCAGCGCGCGAGAAGAACTCAGAACCGATAAGAAGATCATTCGACAGCTCGGCGGCCTGCTGGCCAGCAGCCATCTTCTTGGTCACGGCATTGCGCCACGTCGCAATAGGATCAGACCACGCATCGACGCGGAAGAACCAACGCCCCGGCGCCGAGGGGCCAAACAGCCCGTGCACCCGGTCGGGGTTGTCGGGGTCAAAAGACATGGTCGAGGAAGAAACCTCACCAGTAAGCGCAGGCCACACCGACAACGTGGCGGCGACGGCATCGTGTCCTTCGCGCCACACCAGGGCTGTAATGGGCACTACCTCTCCCACGACGGCCTTCGAAGGCAGCGTGCCGGAGCTGATGTGAGGGCGAACATCGTCGATAACAAGGCGGGAAGTCATAATCTTTAGACTAATGCAGGGGTGTCACTTTCGACGGACAAGTTCTTAATCGGCCACAATGGTGGATGTGAATGACGTAACTCCAACAGAGCAAGACTGGCTCATCGATTTCCGTGGCGTCGAATTGCGCCGCGGAGGCAAGACTCTCGTAGGGCCGGTGGACTGGCAAGTCGAGCTCGACGAGCGCTGGGTAATCATCGGGCCGAATGGGGCGGGAAAGACCTCCCTCGTGCGTATGGCCGCCGCTGAGGAATACCCCTCATCCGGGGAAGCATTCTTGATGGGCGAAAGAATAGGCAAGACCGACTTGCGTGATCTCCGCGCCCAGATTGGAATCTCCTCCGCGGCCGTCCAACACCGCATTCCGGATGACGAGAGGGTCGACGATCTTGTCATCTCCGCCGGCTACGCCGTGTTGGGGCGCTGGCGCGAAGAGTATCAAGACATGGACTTTTCCCGAGCCTTCGACATCCTCGAACAGGTAGGCGCTCGCCATCTTGCCAAGCGTTACTGGGGAACACTGTCGGAGGGCGAGAAGAAGCGCGTCATACTCGCGCGAGCCCTGATGTCTAACCCCGAGCTGCTCATCTTGGACGAGCCCTCCGCAGGCATGGACTTGGGCGGACGCGAGGACCTCGTGGGCTACCTAGGAGAGCTTGCATTGGACGCCGATGCTCCGGCGATAGTAATGATTACTCACCACGTCGAGGAGATTCCTTTCGGCTTTACCCATGCCATGCTCCTTGATGAGGGTAAGGTCGTGGCCAAAGGACTTATCAATTCGGTCCTTAATTCCAAGAACCTTACCGCGGCGTTTCATCAACCGATCCAGGTCGACCGGATCGGGGATAGATACTTCGCCCGCCGTCTTCGCTAGAGAGACCCTAAAAGCGAGCGTTTTATGATCGATCCCGGTTTTGACCCCTTAGATGCTGTTGACCCTCAAGACACCTCGGGGTTTAACGGGGGTCGGCTCGCGGTGACGGTGCTGTTGCTGCGTGATAGCGCCGAGGGACTTGAGGTGTGGGTCCAAGAGCGAGTCTCTACGATGAAAACCTATCCGGGGCATGCGGTGTTCCCCGGCGGTGGGGTTGATCCCCGTGACTTTCCTCCCCGCATGTGGGACTCCGGAGAGCAATGGGCAGGACGCTCTGTAGTCTCCATGGCCAGGCGGATGGGCGTGACTAAGTACAAGGCCCACGCCCTCGTGTTCGCCGCCGCGCGTGAACTCTTTGAAGAATCAGGCACCCTGCTTGCCATCCGCGACGACGGCATTATCTCCGATGCCAGCCGCTATCACCGCGAGCGGGAGCTGCTTGAAGCCCACGTCATCTCCTTTACCGAGTTCTTGGCCAACAATGGCATGCGCGTCGACGCGGACATGCTGCTGCCTTGGGCGCGTTGGGCTGGCGAGGACCGCGGTCAATGGTTTGACACATTCTTCTTCCTCGGAGTCTTGCCCGAAGGGCAGGAGCCGGATGGAAATACCATGGAGGCCGATGATGCCGGATGGTTTCGCCCCGGACTCATCATGGATGGCTGGCGCGCAGGGCTAGTAAGGCTCGCGTTGCCCACGTGGGCGCAGATTCGGCGCTTAGCTTCCTACTCCACCGTGGGCGAGGCGCTGCAGGATGCCTCCTATTCCGATCTCCGCCTCATCATCGGCGACCCAGTAGATGATCCGCAGTACCGTGAGTTCTTCACCGCCAACCCCATAGATAGAATCTGATCCTCACTATGAGTTTTGAGCTTTCTGACATCGATTATCTGCGCCAGCACGCAGCCGAGATCTCCGCGTTGGACCTTGAGATGAGCAAGAAGACCCAGCTGGAGGACGTCGCTAAGCTCCGTGCCCAATTTGGGGAGCACGGGCGCGTGGTGGCGGAGCTTCTCAAAGCACGCCGGAGCGCAAAGCTGCCCGGACGCTGGCTCATGGACGGCGAATCGGTGCAGCAGGCTACGGCGCTGCCTGTGGCGCGCTACCGTGCACGCCTTCTTGCTGAGTTCGGAGTCAGCCTCGTGCAGGACGTCACGTGTTCAATCGGAACTGAAGGCGCAGCGATGCACTCGGCGGGTATTTCCTACTTTGGCTCGGACTTAGACCGCGTGCGCCTGGAGATGGCGCGCTATAACGTGCCGGAGGGACACTTCTTTCAGGCCGACGCCCTGACGGTGACTTCGACGGCTGATGTCATCGTGGCCGATCCCGCGCGCCGGGCCGGGGGCAGGAGAATTACCCACCCTGACCAACTCCTGCCGCCCCTTCCGGATCTGGTGGATGCTCACCGTGGTGAGCTGGCGGTAAAGTGTGCGCCTGGCCTCGACTTCAACCAGTGGGAGGGCCTTGTTGTGGTCTCTAGCCTGGCTGGGGGAGTCAAGGAGGCGTGCCTTTATACTCCGGGGCTTGGAAGCGGACGCAGAGCGGTGATGATCTCCGCGACGGGGGAAGTCGACGTCCTCGATGGCCAAGACTTCCGCACTGAAGATCTGCCGGAGTCCGGAGAAATTGGGAGTTTTATCATCGACCCGGATGGTGCGGTGGTGCGCGCGGGATTGGTGCGCCACTACGGCGCTAGGCACGGTCTGCACCAGCTGGATCACCGCATTGCTTATCTGACGGGGGAGTCCATTCCGGCAGGTGCCTCGGGCTTTCCCTTCCTCGAAAAGGTGCCGCTCAAAAGCCTCAAGTCGGTGCTGCATGCCCGCGGTGCCGGCGCGGTGGAGATTCTGGTTCGGGGGCTAGATATCGACCCTGATCAACTGCGCAAGAAGCTCAAGCTGCGCGGGGATAAAGCGATGGCAGTGGTGCTCACGCGCATCGGAACGCAGGGAGTCGCCTTGGTATGCGGTCCCCGAGTAGTATCGGGCGAGGAGAATTTCGCAATATAAATCTATCGGAAAGGTAAATGCCCAATGCCAGCAATCGTGGCCCTGGTCAAACACGTGCCGGATACGTGGTCCACTAAGTCGCTCGAGGCGGACTACACCTTGGATCGCGTCAGTGTCGATAACGTCATCGACGAGATTAATGAGTACTCGGTCGAGCAAGCACTGCGCCTGCGTGACGATAACCCGGAGGCCGGTTTCCGCGTCATCGCGCTGACGATGGGCCCCGCCGCAGCTGCAGATGCGCTGCGCAAGGCGCTGGCCATGGGCGCGGATGACGCCGTGCATATCCTCGATGACTCGCTGGCCGGTTCCGATGCGCTTTCTACGGCCTGGACGCTCAACGCCGCGATCAACACCATCGAGGACGTCGCCATTATCACCATGGGCAATGCCGCCTCGGACTCTTATACTGGCCTGCTAGCCGGGCTTTTGTCCGAGTATCGGCAGATCCCCGCCATGACGGAGATGCAGTCGCTTACTTTGGAGGGGCAGACTCTGCGCGGCGTTCGGGTAGATTCCCGTGGACGCTTCGAATTGCAGGCCAACCTTCCCGCTATTGCTTCGGTCACGGATAAGGCCGATAAGCCCCGTTTCCCCAACTTCAAGGGACTCATGGCGGCAAAGAAGGCGGAGATCACCACTGTGGATCTTGCGTCTTTGGGCATTTCTGCCGTTGCCCCCACTACCACGGTGGTTGAGGCCTCACGTCGTCCCGAGCGCACCGCCGGCGAGCTCATCACGGACCCCAACCCGGCTGCTGCGGCTTCACAAATCGTAGACTTCCTCGCCGCTAAGAACCTGATTTAGGAGTACATATGTCTCACGTTTATGTCCTTGTCGAGCACGAGGCAGGCGCTCTGAATCCCGTCACCGCCGAATTGATTACCGCCGCGCGGGTACTGGGCACGGTCTCAGCAGTCGTCGTCGGCAAGCAGGCCGATGAGTTCGATGCCGAGCTCGGTGCCTTGGGCGCTGCGCAGGTGGTGCAGGCCACCGCCGCCGACTACGAGCAGCGGCTTATTCTTCCGGAGGTTGACGCGCTGCATGCCCTCGGTGCGGCTAATCCCGCGCCGATCATCATGGCCGCCACCCCGACCAATAACGAAATCGCCGGGCGTCTTTCTGCTCGCCTGGCCTCCGGCGCCTTGGCAAACGTCGATGCCATCAATGCCAATGGCAGCGCACACTTGCGCATCTTCGGCGGATCCTATGAGGCAACAGCAACCGCGTCGGGTCCTGCGCCCATCTACACCTTGCGCGCGGGTGCAGTGGCGGCTCAACCACAGCCGGCAGCTGCAGCCGCCGCTCCGATGCCACTGCCTGCCGCAACATCCAAAGATGTCCAGGTGACTTCCTTTGAGCCTGCTCCCAAGTCGGCGCGCCCAGAGTTAAGCGCGGCCAAGGTAGTGGTTGCCGGCGGGCGCGGTGTGGGCGATGAGTTCGCGGCCATCGTCGAGCCGCTTGCCGACGTCCTTGGCGGCGCCATCGGTGCCACCCGTGACGCGGTGGATGAGGGCTTCTACGAGGCCTCGAGTCAGGTGGGGCAGACCGGTGTTACTGTTTCCCCGGATCTCTACATTGGCCTGGGTATTTCCGGAGCGATTCAGCATACTTCAGGCATGCAGACCTCCGGGACGATCGTGGTTATCAACCAAGACCAAGACGAGCCCTTCTTCAAGATCGCGGATCTTGGCGTTGTCGGGGACCTCCATGAGATTGTCCCTGCCCTGGTAGAACAGCTGGAATCGCGCAAGTAATGTCGCATTATTTTGACTACGCGGCGACTCAGCCCATGCGTCAGTGCGCCATCGACGCCTGGGTTTCTGCCGCCGCTAGTCTCAACCCCGGTGCGCAATACGCTTCGGGGCGCCGTGCGCGATCTGTACTCGACGAGGCCAGAGAGACCGTGGCCCGGCTCTTGGGCTGCGAGCCCATCGAGGTGATTTTCACCTCCTCAGGCACCGAGTCCGATAACATCGCGGTGCAGGGTCTGTACCGCGCGGGGAGCCACAAGCGCGTGGTGTCTACTCCTATCGAACACCCTGCGATTAAGGAGACCGTGAGCTACTTGGCCGCTCAAGGTGCCCAAGTAGATCTGCTAGACGTCGGGCGCGATGGGCGTATCCATGATCTCAGCGCCCTCGATTCACCGGCCGACGTCGCCACGTGCATGTGGGCCAACAACGAAACCGGCGTCATACAGCCTATCGATGAGTTCATTGCGCGGGCCAGCGCGGTCGACACCCCAGTCCACATCGATGCGGTGCAAGTAACGGGAAAGCTTGACTTTGACTTTGACTCCCTCGGCGCGGCTACCCTGGCGGCGAGCGCCCACAAGTTCGGTGGCCCTCGCGGCATAGGTCTCTTGCTGGCGCGACGCGCGCCTGCGCCCCAACCCATTGCCTTCGGTGGCGGGCAGGAGCGCGGTATCCGGCCTGGAACCGTAGATGTGGCGAGTGCGGCGGGACTGGCTGCTGCCTTGGACGAGTCTTTGCGTGAGTCTGCCGCAGAGTCCGTGCGCGTGGGAAAGCTGCGCGACAGACTGCGCGAAGGAATTCTGGCCTCGATCGACAACGTCCTGCTCAACTCCGTGGAGCCCTGTCTGCCCTCGCATCTGCACGTGTCTTTTCCCGGTACTGACGGTGACAGCCTTATCCTACTTTTGGATCAGCTAGGCATTGAGGCATCGACCGGTTCTGCCTGCCATGCGGGGGTAAACCGCATGTCTCACGTGCTTGAGGCGATGGGCATAACTGAGCACGATGGCCTGGGCTCTCTGCGCTTCAGCTTGGGGCGAGGTACCACCGAAGATGACATCGATTTCGTGCTTGCCCGTCTGCCTGAAGTCATCGACCGTGCTCGAAGTGTTTCGGCACTGGGGTAACAGCTTATTCTCAGGCGGAATTGATTAATAAGAGCCTATCCTTGATGAGTGAATTTCCTTTTTAACCTTCCGCTGGCTGATCCCGTCGACGGCGTTATCTTCTTCGCAATCCTCGGAATCATCGCGTTGGTTGTGGCTTGGCGTCAGAAAATCTGGCCCTTTGCGGTGGCCCTCCTCGTAGTTCTCATCACGTGGTTTTTCATGCGTACGTGGCAGGTGCCGCTCTACCTCTTCGCTGCCGGAATTGTTCCCGTTGCTGCTTTTTTGAGTAAGCCGCGGCGCATCATGATCAGCTTGGGCCTCGTGGCAGCGCTCGCGACAGCGGGTCTGGCAAATATGGAGTATCAAACCTATCCCAACATAGGTTCCCTTGATCCGCGTGAAGTGGCCAAGGATATGGACTACAAGGAGTTCTCCTCCTTCAAGTCCTCCGATCAAGCAGCGCTTGTACACGTGGATATTCCCGGCAAGAAGTCCGGCTTCCAAGCACGGCAGGCCATAGCCTACGTTCCCCCCGCTTATTGGAAGGGTGCAAAACTACCGGTTATGGTGCTTCTGCACGGAAACCCCGGAGGGCCAGACCAGTGGTTTGGCTCCGGCGAGGCCGCCGAGACTGCTGATCAGTTTCAGGCCACGAATGACGGCATGAGCCCCATCGTTATTGCGGTAGATGCCACTGGCTCCGAGACGGCAAACCCCATCTGTGCGGATTCGGACGTGGCAAAGGTGATGACCTATCTGGCCGAAGACGTGCCGGCGGGGATTAAGTCGAGTTTTCGAGTAGACAAGGACCAGAGCCACTGGACGGTCGCGGGGCTTTCCTACGGTGGTACGTGTGCCATGCAGATTGCCACCAACCATCCGGATGCCTTCGGCTCGGTCATCAATATCTCTGGCGAGGCCCAGCCGACCATCGGAGACCACGCAGCGACAGTTCAAAAGTTTTTCGGAGGAGATGAGACTCGCTACAACGCCCAAGACCCGGTCCATCTGCTTCAGAAGAACAAGTATCCTAACCTCGAGGCGGTTTTTATCGCCGGCGTTGATGATTCGGCATCGGTTGCAGCTCTAAAGAACCAGAGCGAACTCGCGGCCAAGGCCGGAATTAAAAACTACTATGGAACGCGGCCTGGTGGGCACTCTTTCCAAGTGTGGCGCCCAGGCCTGCGGGAGGCCTTTGCCTGGGCGGCAGGGCGAGGCGGGATCGAAGTTAAAGTAGATCCTTTCGACGGAATTGAGGAGAAGGATGTCCGTTCTTAGAAGAACACCGGCGACGGCAATACTGATCGTCGCCATGTGGTTGTTCTTCTTCCTTGGCGGCGAATTGTTCTCAAAGTTTGGGCTCAGCGCTCCTTCAGTGGGCGGGCTTGTGGTCCTGACTCTCATGGCGCTGGGTCTTAGCGCACCCGCCGAGTATGTACTGCGCACCAAGAAATACGTCGTCGTGGGGCTGGCTTTTCAGATAATCTGTGCGCCCCTAGCACTCGTTACTGCCCGCGGAATTGAGATTTCCGGCCTGAACCAGTGGGGAGACGATCTTCTCCACAGCAACAATCTCACTCCCATGGGCTGGATTGCGGGTACTGCGGGATTTGCTTCTGCCTCCATGTCCCGGCTGTGGCGCCGCCGATTTAGGGTGACTTTGCTGGCCTTAACCCTGACGTCGATGCTCTACTCGGGCTCGCTTTCCGACGTCCTCGGTGTCGTCGCCGCAGTAACCTCCATCGTCGCTGGCGTTCTTGTTCACTCGGAGCAGCGCACCAAGCCCTCAGTCAAAGAGCGGCGCACCCTCGTGGCCATCGTGGCTGGTGCGGTCGCACTGGGGCCGTTTCTCGTCGCCATCAACCCCTCGGCCGAAGGCCCGTTTTCTCAGATCACACAACTGATTTGGGCGCCGACGCTCTCCAACCTCGAGGTGGGAATGGCCTGCGGCCTTGATTCTGCTTCGGCCGCCTGCCTTGCCGCATCCGATCTGGCACGTATGCAGGGCATCGGCCCCGCTGTGGCAAACCTTATGCCGCTGGTTATTCAGCTGGTCCTGTGCTTTGGTCTTATCCGCGGCCGCCGCCTCGCATGGTGGTTGGCCAGCGCGCTGCAGATTTTCACAATGGCTCTGCTGGTTATTCAAGTCTGGGACTTTGACCGAGAGAATTTCTTCATCTACGGACTCAACCTCGTCGCGGTCCTGACTCCGTGGGCGTTTACTCTAGTAGTCCTGATTCTTACTCGCAGGCTTTTTAGCGTGAACGAGAATCGCGTAGTGCTGCGCAAGTACCTCGGTATCGCAGCCATCACTGGATTTGTTTGCGCTGCCGTGTGGTTCCTCGGTGCGGTGATTTTTCCTGACAGTTTCGTCGGGGGGACTTCGCCAAGCGCAGCGTTGCAAGAGCTTCCCTTGCGGTTTATGCCCACCGTCGTCGCTTTGATGCTGCCGCATGCGGTCCTTCCCAGCAGCTGGCTGAGCTGGCTCCTCTACGAATGGGTGGGCAACGTCTTTTGGACAGTGTGTGCTGTTTTGCTTTATCGTGCCTTTACCCGCCCTGCGGACCCAGTCCAGGAAGCCGATCGGCGGCGCGCGCGAGAGATCCTCGAGGCTACCTCGGGGGATCACCTCTCCTTCATGACCATTTGGCAGGGTAACCGTTACTTCTTCCATGATGATTCTTATGTTGCATACCGGGTAGCCAATGGCATTGCGCTTACCTTGGGCGCTCCGGTTGGAAAAGACATTTCTCTGCAGTTCGAGGAATTTGCCCGTGAGCAGGGTTGGACCCCTGCGTGGTACTCGGTTTCTGCGGAATACGCGGATGCCCACCCGCAGCTCAAGCGCTTGGAAGTCGCGGAAGAGGCCGTCCTTAGCTGCGAGAACACCGAGTTCAAAGGCAAGAAGTTCCAAAACATTCGTACTGCTCGCAACAAGGCGAAGAAAGAAGGAATCGAGACCCACTGGACTGAGTGGGACGACCTCACCCGTTCGGTGGCCAGCAAGATTGAGGCCTTGTCAGAGGATTGGGTCTCCGAGA
This sequence comes from Corynebacterium sp. UBA4397, assembly GCF_002390965.1. Taxonomy (NCBI): domain Bacteria; kingdom Bacillati; phylum Actinomycetota; class Actinomycetes; order Mycobacteriales; family Corynebacteriaceae; genus Corynebacterium; species Corynebacterium sp. UBA4397. The sequence goes on along the minus strand of NZ_DGRD01000001.1, from coordinate 65,540 downwards.
AAGCTCTCCCTGAGATGGGCTTTACCTTGGGCGGACTGACCGAGATGCAGGAACCTGGCACCAAGATTCTCTACGCCATCGATGAGCAGGGAAAGCTGCACGGTGTAACAAGCTGGATGCCCGTGCGTCGCTCCGGTGAGATCGTTGGATACACCCTCGATGTCATGCGCCGCGAAGATGACGCATTTAAGGGCGTGATGGAGTTTCTCCTCTCCGAGGCATTGCTCATTGCCGCGTCCGAGGGAAAGCAATGGATCTCCCTTTCCGGTGCTCCCTTGGCAGGGGAGCACGAAGACCCCAAGCTTCTCGACGCAGCTTTGACTCGCGTGGGCTCAGAAATCGAGCCTCTCTATGGCTTCCGTTCCTTGGCCGCCAGCAAGCGCAAGTTCCAGCCAGAGGAGGTCCCTTGGTACTTGTGCTATGAGGATGAATTATCACTGCCTGCCATCGGTTTGTCGGTCCTGCATGCTTATCTGCCTACCTTGCGCGCAAGCGATGCCCTGTCTGTGGTCAGGACGTGGAGTGAGTCTCGCAAGAGCTAGTCTTTCTTAGCATCGTCGTGCGCGTTGTCGCGGCGCCGAGTTATGGCCTGCCCGACGCTTTGGACCCAGTTCTTGGCTTTCGGTGCTAAAGGGCCGGTTGCTTCGTCGTACTCCCAGCGCCCGTTCTCAAAAAGCCACACGATGTCACCCGTGAAGGGGTCCATAATATAGAACGCGCGCCCATCAGTCTTGATGTTGTGGTGATGCTGGCACAAACTAGCCAGATTGCTTGCGGCGGTGGGGCCACCTGCGGCGAAGTCGATGCGATGGTCTTTTTGGCATTGGTGCGCCTGGCGGCTGCATCCTGGCCAGCGGCAGGTTCCGTCGCGGCCCTCGACGAAAGCTCCGATGTGCGCCGGGGTGGAGTAGCTCTTGCTGGTGGCTGTGGCCGCAGCGTCTATATCCCGGGTGGACGTGGCACAGTACTGATCTGCCACATCTGGGTGAATCTAGCCAGCAGCCTTGACAAAGGCAGGCGCGTTATGCACGTCCGAGGCTCGGTAGACGTGGAGCTTCACGTTCGCCGCGCCTGCTGCTTCTCCTTTGATAAGGCGCGCCAGGGCCTCAGCAGGGGAAACGTCTAGATTTTCTGCAGTCTGCCTGATGTGCTCGTCAAGGATAAGGGCGGTGGCGGAATCGTACTCGGCGCTGAGGCAAGAGCGCGTGCTAGAGAGTGCGAATACGTGATAAGTGTCCTCTGGCTCAGTGGAATCCTGGGTGCTTAGGCTTTCATCTTCTTGGGCGATGAGGGCGTTGATTTTATTGCGAATGGCTCGTGCGGAAGGAAGGTGCTGGCAAGGCCTACTGGCCGTCAGGTAACGGGCTCTTTCAGCATCGATCCGCTCGAGGGCTTCTGTGGCGTCATTTCCAAGCTTGCACAAGGTGGCAGCGATGGCTGCCGAATTGGTAGCCGTCGTTGACGGCATAGTAGTTAAACAAGTTTTCTCCCCCGAGAATGCTGACCGTGGAACATGGGCCATATATAGAACACATGTTTGAGAAGCGCTATCCCCACCTTAACCCCCGGGTTCTCGCTGCGCAAGGGAAGGATTTGGGATTGGGGTGGCGTCGTAAAGCGAAGGGTCGGGAGATGAAGGAATTAACTCCAGATGCGCGTGTTGCCAATGTGACTCGAGTTATTTGAGTGTTACACTCTCGCGCATGAGTTCAAGTAGGGCACTTAAATCTGTCATCATCGCGTTCATGACCGCGGTTGCGATTGTTTGCGGCAACATGAGCGTTGCGCAGGCGATCGAGCCTTCGTCACCACGAGGAATCGACGTGGCAAGTCACCAGCACCCAGGCGGAGCTCCCATCAACTGGGGCAACGCCAAGGGGGACGGCCAATCCTTTGCCTTCGTCAAGGCCACTGAAGGCACTGACTATGTCAACGATTACTTCGTGCAAGACACCCTAGGGGCCGCAGCAGCGGGGCTGAAGGTCGGCGCCTATCACTACGCCCGTCCAAAGATGTCTGCTAAAACGCAGGCTGCACATTTTGCATCCCAGCTGGCCCTAGTCCCAGGGCAGACTCTTCCTCCAGTGCTCGACATCGAGGTCGCGGAAGGAAAGAGCGCTGCCCAGCTCGAGAGCTGGATCCAGGAGTTCACCAGCGAACTCAAGCGCCTTAGTGGCCGCACCCCGATGATCTATACCTATAAGTTCTTCTGGCAGGGTGAGATGAACAACTCCCAGAAGTTCTCGGACATGCCGCTGTGGCTCGCCGCCTACCAGGCGCAAGCCCCGGGCCCTGTGGGTGCCTGGGATCAGCTTTCCTTCTGGCAGCGCACCGGAAGCGGGCGCGTCAACGGCGTCGCCGGGGACGTGGACCTCAACCTCTTCAACGGCACTCAGGCCCAGCTGAACTCCTTCAGTGGCGGCAACAACGTCAACTTGGGCGCCGTCCTCACCGAGCTTGTCGACGCCGACCTGCCGGACCTTAGCTCCGATAGCACCCCGTTGATCGCGGCCATCCTGGCCTTGGCAGCAGGCATCATTGCTGGGCCGCAGCTCATCGAAGCCGCAAAGGACTCCGGCCTGCCTGCTGACTCCGCGCAGAAGTTCGCGGCCTTCATCGAAGCGCTGCAGAATGCTGGTGCCCTGCCGACCTCGGAGCTCACGGACATGGCCGCAGGAGACTATACGGTGGGTGACCTCACTATCCTGCTTGATAACGCGGCACACATCAGTGACATTGGCCCCAAGGAAATCGACGCAGCCGCTAATGCAGCGCGCGGCACGGGCGTAGAAGTGCCCGAGTTCGACGCCAATGCGGTAGCCGGAATCCTTAATCGTGTAATGCGGGAGAACCAGTAGAAAGCTTAAGTGCCCAAGCTTCATCTCGGTATTGGGCAGGTACCGCCCCGCCCAGCAGAACCTTTGCCAGTTGCGCAGCTCCCACGGAGCCCGCAGCTGGCATTGTGCTATCTGTGCCCACGAGGATGATATTTCCGTAACGCCTGCCCTTAAACATCGCCGGATCTGCAATGGCTGCGACGTGAGAGAATACTTCCCGCATTCCGGCAAGCTCCGCCTTGGCAACGCTGAGGTCAGGATGGTCGCCGCAGTTGGCAACGTACAACCCACCAGGCGCAAGTGAGCGATGCGCCGCCTGAAAGAACTCCACCGTGGTCAGCGGGCGCGGAGTCGTGGCACCTGCGAAGACATCTCGGATGATGACATCTCTGCTCGACGGCGGGAAACCTTCAGTTGCGGCGCGGGCCTCGGCAGCGCGAATCTTCAAGGCTGGTGCGCGGGGGAGATCAAAAAGGGTGCGTACTAGCTCGGCGAGTTTGGCATCCAACTCGATCACCGTCTGCCGGGACTGCGGCCACTCGGAGGCGAAGTAGCGCGCGAGGGTGCATCCCGCGCCACCCAGGTGAGTCATGCGCAGCGATTGCGGCGCCACGGGAAGCAGCGCCTCGACGGCAGCTGCAATCCAGCGCATGTACTCAAACTCGAGCTCGCGCGGTTCATCCATGACGATGTGGCTGCTGGGAACCCCATTGACGTTGAGGATATAGGAATTGTCGCGGTACTCGTCCGCGATAACTTCGGCTGTCCCCGTCGAAATCTCATACGTGCCGATGCGAGGGTCGTCCTGTGAATTGCGCTTTCTTCCCATGCGCACAACTCTAGGGAATGGTAGTGGCGCTTTCGGCGTTGGGGCTTAGGAGTAAGACTCATGGGCACATAGAGGGTAGACTCATGCGCCGAGAAAGAAGAGGTGGAGTAAATGCGAGTACTGGTCGCTATGAGCGGTGGCGTCGATTCCTCAGTGGCCGCAGCCCGGGCGGTCGAGGCCGGGCACGAGGTCATCGGGGTTCACTTGGCTCTGCACAAGGATGCGCAGCAAACGCGGGAGAAGGCTCGTGGTTGTTGTTCGCTCGAGGACTCTGCGGATGCCCGCCGCATTTGCGACAAGCTCGGTATCCCTTTCTATGTGTGGGACTTTTCTGAGCAGTTCAAGGAGGCCGTCATCGGGGACTTCGTCGATTCTTATGCTCGTGGCGAGACTCCCAACCCGTGCCTGCGCTGCAACGAGAAGATCAAGTTCCGCGCACTGCTGCAGAAGGGAATGGCGCTTGGCTTTGATGCCGTTGCCACCGGCCACTACGCCACCATTGATTCCGAAGGCTACATGCGCCGTTCCCTCGACGAGAACAAGGATCAGTCCTATGTCTTGGGCGTCATTAGCGCCGAGGAACTGCGCCATTGCTTCTTTCCCATCGGGGATACCCCGAAGCCGCAAATCCGGGAGGAGGCTGCCCGCCATGGATTCTCCACGGCTAAGAAGCCTGACTCTTATGACATCTGCTTTATCCCAGACGGCAACACCCAGGCTTTCTTGGGCTCACGCATTGGGCTGCGTCCCGGAATGATCGTTGATCAAGACGGCCACGAGCTCAAGGAGCACGATGGCGCGTGGAACTACACCATTGGCCAGCGCAAGGGACTCGATATCAAGGCCCCAGCCAGCGATGGCCGTCCGCGCTACGTCACCGATATCGACGCCGCTAGCGGCACAGTCACCGTCGGGGCGCGCGAAGATCTCGCGGTGACCTTCATCGAAGCCGACCGCCTCAAGTTCTTGCACCCAGCAATGGACGGTGAGTTTAGCTGCGAGGTGCAGGTACGCGCGCACGGGTCGGTGGTGGCCTGCCGCGCCCGCGTCGACCGCGACAATGACACTATGTCCTTGGAGCTGGAAAGCCCCCTGTCCGGTGTTGCCCGTGGCCAGGCCGCGGTGCTGTATCTGCCCAGCGACGATGCGCTTGGCGACGTCGTCTTAGGCTCAGGCACCATTTGCGCTACGCGCTAGGCGGTGCGTCCGTCCTTTCTCCTCAACTAGGGAGCACTATTGAAATACGCAATTGGAGATCAGCTGGTCTAGGGCTCGAATGTCAATCTTCGGGCCGATGTTGATCTTGAAATGCCCGGCCCGCGTCCACAGCTCGAGTTCGGCGTTGATGTCGAGCATCTTTCCGGCATTCTCCGTGGACCACATGTTTATTGAGGAGTAGGGGATCGAGTACATTTCGACCTTTTTACCGGTGAGGCCCTGGGAGTCGCGGATGATCAGCCTGTAATTGGTGAAAACGGCGGCATCACGAACAGTTTTGAAAGCGCACGAAGGCTGTTCGTTGACCGCCAACACGCTCTGGATATCATCTGGGATGGGGCAAGGTTGGTAGAAGGTCCAGCCTTCGAACTTTTCGAGTGCCATAGGATCAGCTTTCTATAAGAGGGGGAGTAGAGTACCTCCGAGGATCTTAGTTCTAAAGGGGTGGAGACATGACTGGTTTTGGACTGGGAGTTTTGCCAGGGACCTCGATGCAGGAGGCAGCTGAGATAGTCATGGGGGAGTCCGGAGTATTGCCGTGCCTCCCGCAGCTTCCGCAGCGTGGATTGGGCTCAGATGCGGTGGGCAGGACTGCTGGGATGCTCAAGGCCGTCAATGTGGACCGCGGGCCACGGTCGTGGCAGTTGACCCCACGGCCGCAGCTGTTGACAAGGCGCACGTGGGACCGGATGGAACGCGATCTTGATGAGATCCAAGAATCTTGGGGAGAGAGTGTTCCCCGGGTGAAGACCCAGATAGTTGGTCCGTTTTCTTTAGCTGCGGCGGTGGAGCTTCCCAATGGGCACCGCGTCTTAACTGACCCAGGAGCATTTCGAGACCTCAATGAGGCGCTGCACCTTGGGCTGGAAGAACACGTTGCTGAGCTCAAGCGGCGTTTTCATGGCGAGGTCAAGGTGCAATTGGACGAGCCGCTGTTGGGGAGAGTTCTCTTTGGCCGGCTAAGGGGGACTACTGACTTTGAGACAATCCGCGCGGTCCCGCGAGAGGTCACTTTCGAAATTCTTGCCGCCTATAAAGCGGATTTCCTGCGTCTGGAGACACCGCTATGGGAGATAGCCACAGCCGCTGCAACCGTGTTGGTGGACTTTGCCGGGTTAGGGAGCAACGAGAACTTAGAAGGACTGGGCACGCACCTTGAGGCGGGCAGGAGGGTCGGGCTGGGGCTTACTCCCGGGGATCCCCGCGCCAGCGCCATCGAGATAGCGCGTCACCTGGACCATCTGGGGCTCTCACGTGACTATCTCACCACTGACGTCGATGTATTTCCCACTCAGGTGCGTGATGCGCCGCGCGACCTAGCCTTTGCTACCCGCTTGGCGGAGATACTCGAGAGGGATGCGGGAGATCTCTAGCCGAGCATTGGCCACGCGGTAGAGACATCGGAGGCATCGCGGCCTTTGCCTTCGAGATACTTCTTAAAACTCACGCGGTCCTTGTACCATTCGACTGCCTGGAACTCCATGAGGGCATCGGTGTCCATCTGTGCGAGCTGCGGGAAACGCTGGCGCACCTGCTTCCACGCAACGCGGGCAGCGGCGAGCGCATCCGCCGTGGCCTCGTGCGCGTTTTCCAGCTCTACGCCATAATACTTGGATACCTCGGTCAGGGTGCGCTTGCCGCGACGCGTTTTATCCATGACGCGATCGATGACGAAGGGATCAAAGACGGGCCCGGTGACCGTGAAGTCTCCCGTCAGCGCTCGCAGCACCGAGAGATCATAGGCGGCGTTGTAGACGATGAGCGTCAGGCCATCTTTCCAGCCTTGCTTGATGGCTTGGACGGTATCCGCCAGAACTTCCGCATGGGGGCGTCCCTGCGCTCGTGCCTGCTCGGTGCTGATGCCGTGAATCTTGGAGGCTGCCTCGGGGATCTCAATCCCTGGGTCCGCGAGCATCTCCCGCTTGTCTACCTCGTGGCCGTCAATGCGCACGAGCGCCGAGGTGACGATGTGGGCTTCGCGCGGATTGACGGAGGTGGTTTCGAGGTCGAAGGAGAGCATGCGGGAGGCGTCAAAGATCATGGCACTTACCTTAGTCTGCCCGGCAGACACGGGTGAGAACGCATGTGTCAGCGAAACGATTAAGATGGGCAGCCGTGACTAATCCAGTAGATCTGCAACGCCAATGGTCCGAGCTAGCCCAGGAGGTTCGCCGCCACCGCGAGCTGTACTACAAGGGCGAGCCTTCGATTCCGGACGCCGACTTTGATGAGCTCTATCAGCGCCTAGTGCGCCTAGAAGCCGAGCACCCCGAGCTGGCCGTGCCTGATTCTCCCACCCAGGAGGTCGGAGCGGCATCTCCCTTTGCGGATGTGCAGCACTTGGAGCGGATGACCAGTCTAGATAACGTCTTTAGTGCGGGAGAGATGCAGGATTGGCTGGATAGAACCCCGGCTTCGACGTACCTGACCGAGCTGAAGATAGACGGGCTTTCCATCGACTTGGTCTATCGCAACGGGCGCCTGACATCTGCGGCCACGCGTGGAGACGGACGAGTGGGGGAAGACATCACGAATAATGCGCGCGTCATCCCTGATATTCCACATTCGCTCAGCACAAATGAGGAGTTTCCCCTTCCCGGGCTCGTAGAGATTCGCGGGGAGGTCTACATGCGCCCTAGTGATTTCGAGGAGATTAACCAACAGCGCCTAGCGGATGGCAAGCCGGCCTTTGCTAATCCTCGCAACGCGGCTGCGGGCGGATTACGTATGAAGGATCCCGCGGAGGTCAAGAAGCGTCGACTGCAGATGGTCTGCCACGGCATCGGCGCACGCGAAGGCTTTAGCCCAGCCACGCAGCACGAGGCTTATCGCGCTATGGCTGCGTGGGGGCTACCCGTCTCGCCTTATACCAAGCAGGTGCATTCCTCCCGCGAGGTCCAAGAGCAGGTGTCGTATTGGGCCGACCACCGCCATGATGCAATTTTCGAGATGGATGGCCTCGTGGTCAAGGTTGACGATATTCGCGAGCAACGCGCCCTAGGAACGACCTCCCGCGCGCCGCGCTGGGCCATTGCCTATAAGTATCCGCCGGAGGAAGTCACCACCACGTTGCTCAACATTGAGGTGGGGGTTGGACGTACTGGCCGGGTGACTCCTTTTGCGATCATGGAACCGGTTTTCGTCTCCGGCTCTACTGTCTCGCTGGCTACATTGCACAATCAGGCAGAGGTTAAACGCAAGGGCGTGCGTATTGGGGATACCGTTATCATCCGTAAGGCGGGGGAGATCATCCCGGAAGTACTGGGTCCCGTTCTAGAAAAGCGAGACGGCACAGAGAAGGAATGGACTTTCCCGGAGAAGTGCCCTTCCTGCGGCGCCAAGTTGGCGCCACAACGTGATGGTGACGCCGATTGGCGTTGCCCCAATACCCGCAGTTGCCCAGCGCAATTAGCTGCGCGTTTGGAGTACCTTGCCTCGCGCAAGGGGATGGACATAGAGGCACTGGGAGAAAAGGCCGCCACCGATCTCATCACCAGCGGCGTTCTGCACGATGAAGGAGACCTTTTCGACCTCGATGAGGAAAAGCTGCTCAAATCCGCCGCGTATACAACCAAGGCGGGAATTCTCAATGCCCAGGGAAAGAAGCTCCTGGAAAACCTCAGGACCGCGCGGCATGCGGATTTTTGGCGGGTGTTGGTCTCCTTGTCCATCCGCCACGTCGGCCCCATTGCCGCACGTGCCCTAGCCACGCGCTATGGATCGATGGAGGCCTTGCGCGCTGCTCCGGTGGAGGACCTAGCGGAGACCGACGGAGTTGGCGGCATCATTGCGGCTTCGTTCAAGGAGTGGTTCGACGTCGATTGGCACCGCGAGATCGTGCGCAAGTGGGCCGAGGCCGGCGTGACCATGGAGGTCGAGGATACCGATAAGCCGGAGCAGACTCTAGATGGATTGACCATCGTGGTGACGGGTACTTTGGAGAACTTCTCCCGCGATTCAGCCAAGGAGGCGATTCTTTCCCGCGGGGGCAAGGCTTCGGGTTCGGTGTCGAAGAAAACGGACTACGTCGTCGTGGGTGAGAACGCCGGCTCTAAGGCTGATAAGGCCCGTGAGTTGGGTGTGGCGGTGCTCGACGAGCCTGGGTTTGAAAGGCTGCTCGAGGACGGAGTGGCTTAGGCTGGCAGTATGAAGATAGCGGCATTCGATATGGACGGCACCATCTACTTCGATGGAAAGATTCCGGAGGAGATAGCGCAGTCTATTGCGCGCTGGCGAGCGGAGGGCAATATCGCCATCGCCGCAACCGGCAAGTCCATTCATTCTGCCCGCACTTCGCTCGATCCCTTCGGCGTGACCATGGATTATGGAGTGCTCTATAACGGCACCGTGGTCACCGATTCCGCATTTGAGGTCCTCTACGAGGAACATCTTCCCCAGGATGCGGTGGCAGCCATCGCGCGGCACTTGGAGGGAATTGATGGTCTCAATCTTTATTGCACCACGCTCGAAGGCGCGGACGGGCTGGTGTGCCGCGGCGTTTCCGGGCCCACCAATCACATCATCAGCAACCCTCGCCCCATGGGGTGGCAGCAATTGATGCACGAGCAGGTTGTTCTGCTCACTGCCTGGGCGCCGGATCGCAGGGATCTACAGCGCGAGGTTGACGAGTGGGTCACGGCGCACTTCGACCTGGAAACCTCCCACAACGTGGGCTTTTACGACATCATGCCGCCTGGGCATAACAAGGGCTGGGGGATTTCCTGGCTGCTCAAGCACCTGGGAATTGAACGTGATGCGGTGGAGCTTTATACCTTTGGGGATAGTTTCAACGACCTGCCCATGCACGCGCTTGCCGACGTCTCTTTTTCCTTCCCCTGGGCTCCCGCGCCCGTGCGCGAGCAGGTCACCCATGTGGTTCTCGGGGTGGCCCAGGCCCTGGAGGAGTTGTGAATCCGCTACTTCTTTCCGTTACTTCTTGAGGACAGCTCCCAGAATGGTGCCCAAGTTTCCGAGATGCTCTACCTCGGAGGCGAGGTAGTCGGGCCCGCCGGTGCGGCCGATGACGATAACTAGGCCGGTATCGCCCAAAGGCGCGGCTGCGAGCGCGGAGTCGAGCAGGGACCAGCGCTCAGGAACCCAGGACTCAACGTCGGCGCTGAGAGTGCGTGCCGTATCGACCTGGATGTCAGCCGGTACCGTGCCATCATCCTCAGGAGCGGCGATAGAGGAGGCCACGCGGTGGATGGGCTCGTTGTTGTCTATGACGATTGCCCAGCTAGAGGTCAACGCCTTCGGTATGGCCGCTACTAATTCCTCCATAGCTGCTTGCACGCTATAAGCCTTGGCGGCGACCTTGGCTAAAAGATGTATCTGGCCACGCCTGTCCACGCGGCCACTAAAGGGGCGAATCGAGTCGACCTTTACGCCTTCCACCGTTGACGCGGCGGTGATAAGGGCATCCGCCATCGTGGTAGCTGGAAGCTCGACCACGATATCGTCCATGACGGTGCCGTCCGGAAAAGTCTCCACTATATCGACGGATTGGATATTTCCTTCTAATTCTCCAATAGCCTCGGCTAGATTACCGAGGCTGCCAGGCGAATCGGGCAAAAGGACACGAATCAGAAATGACATATGAGGGTTAACTTTCTTTGTAGGAATAGTTTGGCCCATGTTACCTGTGCCGGATTAAAGGCCTCAACCAATCGCGGGCAGGGGCCGGGCGCAGACAGGGTAGTAAGAGTGCAGTAACATGGTCCGGTAGCAATTGACATGGTATGCGTCGCCGCCGGGTTTTCCGTGACGGCGCCACTGTAATGCAGAGAACAAAGGATGGAGTACGCGTGTCTGAGATTTCGCGTGATGAGGTCGCCCACCTCGCCAAGCTATCGCGCCTGGCGTTGAGCGAGGAGGAATTGGCGCAGTTCGCCAAGCAGATCGATGAGATTGTTGGGGCCGTCTCGGCCGTCCGCAACGTTGACGCTGAAGGCGTGGAGCCCATGAGCCACCCGCATTCAATTCAAGCGCCTATGCGCGAGGACAAGATCGTCCGCACGCTAAACGCGGAGCAGGCTTTGGATCAAGCACCCGCCGTCCAAGATGGTCGTTTCGCGGTGTCGCAGATCCTGGGAGGAGAATAAAATGTCTAGTTGTCTAGCCCCGTCCGAAGGACTGCTTTCTTATACCGCAGCCGAGCTTGCGGAAAAGATTCACTCGCGCGAGCTGACCTCCCGCGAGGTTACCCAGGCTTTCCTAGACCGTATCGCGGAGACTGACGGCGAACTCAATGCCTTCCTCCACGTCGGGGCCGAGGAAGCTTTAGCCACCGCTGATGCCGTAGATAGCGCACTCGACGCGGGGGAGGCCCCTGCTTCTGCACTGGCCGGCGTCCCGCTGGCCCTCAAGGACTTGCTGGTCACCGTCGATGCTCCTACTACTGCAGCATCCAAGATGTTGGAGGGCTATCGCTCTCCTTATGACGCAACCGTGACAAAGAAGCTGCGCGCGGCAGGCATCCCCATTTTGGGCAAGACCAACTTGGACGAGTTCGCCATGGGCTCATCGAGTGAGAACTCGGCTTTTGGCGCGGTGCACAACCCTTATGACACCACCCGTACGCCTGGTGGCTCCGGTGGTGGCACGGCTGCAGCGCTGGCCGCTGGCCAGGCTCCTTTGGGAATAGGCACCGATACTGGTGGATCTATCCGCCAGCCGGCCGCGCTGACGAATACGGTCGGTGTTAAGCCCACGTATGGCACGGTATCCCGTTATGGCCTCATCGCTGCAGCATCTTCCCTGGATCAGGCGGGCCCCTGCGCGCGTACCGTACTCGATACCGCCCTTTTGCACGAGGTTATTGCTGGACACGATGCTTTCGACGCAACCTCCGTCGACAAGCCCGTGGCTCCCGTAGTTGCCGCGGCGCGCGAGGGCGCGAACGGAGACCTCAGCGGCGTCAAAATTGGTCTCATCAAGCAATTCGAGCGTGATGGTTGGCAGCCCGGCGTCATGGAGGCCTACCACGCCGCGGTTGAGCAGCTGGTTTCCCAAGGCGCGGAGACCGTAGAGGTTGATTGCCCGCACTTCGACGCGGCGCTGTCGGCCTACTACCTCATCATGCCTTGTGAGGTCTCCTCCAACCTTGCCCGCTTCGACGGCATGCGTTATGGCCTGCGCGCGGGCGATGATGGAACCCACTCTGCGGAACAGGTTATGTCGCTCTCTCGCGCCCAAGGCTTCGGCTCCGAGGTCAAGCGGCGCATCATGCTGGGCACCTATGCACTTTCTGTGGGTTATTACGATGCCTACTATCTGCAGGCACAGCGTGTGCGTACTTTGATTTCGCGTGACTTTGCGCGCGCCTTCGACAAGGTCGATGTCCTCGTTTCCCCGACCACCCCGACCACAGCCTTCAAGCTGGGGGACAAGGTCGAGGACCCGATGGAGATGTACAACTTCGACCTGTGCACCCTGCCGCTGAACCTTGCCGGTCTGTGCGGTATGTCGGTTCCCTCGGGTCTGGCCTCTGACACTGGCCTGCCCACCGGTCTGCAAATCATGGCTCCGGCCTTTGCGGACGATCGCCTCTACAAGGTCGGCGCGGCCTATGAGTCTGGACGCAAGTAGACTGGCGTAAATAGCCCATCGCCCCCAGCAAGGAGTCGCCGTGAATAATAATCCAGGACAGACCCCGGACATCGATGACTTCTTGCGGGGTTTTAGTGAAGGCTACCAGCAGGGCTTTGCCCAGGGCTTTAGCCAGGGTTTTAGCGCCGGCTTCTCCGCAGAGCAGCCGCGCAATCAAGCCCAGCTCCCGCACATGCCGTCAGTTCCCGCTTCTTTGCCTGTTTCCTCTGCCATGGGATTCAAAGGTGTCGAGGCCACCGTGGTGTCTAAGGAAGTTCTTTCTCCCAGCATGGTGCGCCTGCACGTTTCGGCGCCCTCTTTGCGCGGAACGCGCCTAGCGCACACAGATTCTCGCATCAAGATTGTGTTGGCTCCGCCGGGGGCGCAGTACACGTGGCCTTTCGATCGATCTGAGCTCAAACGGACGCAGCCAAAGCATCTTATGCCGGTGTCTCGTACCTATACCGTGCGGAGTCTCGATGCGGAGACAGGTGAGATGGATATCGATTTCTTCATTCACGGTACGGCCGGGGTGGCTGGTCCGTGGGCGAGCAACGTCGAGCCCGGTGAGAAGTTTGGGTTCTATGGTCCGAAGGGAAAGTGGCGCCCCGATCCTTATGTACAGCGCTGCGTATTTGTTGGGGATGAGTCGGCCGCACCGGCCATTGCAGCAGGCCTCGAGGCACTGCCGGAGAAAGTAGCGGCAACGGTGTTCCTTGAAGTGGAGCGCCCCGGTCATGAGCTTTCCCTCCCGCCCAACGCACAGGTGCATTGGGTTTATCGGGAGGATCGGCGGCCGGGGATGGCACTGGCGGACGCCGCGGTGCGTTACACGCCGAGCGAATCCTCCTGCCAGTGGTTCGTGCGTGGCGAGTCACGCATGGCCCGCCTCCTGCGGGAGGAATTGCTTAAAGTACGGCGCCTAGACAAGAAACAGGTCTCCTGCGCCGGATACTGGAAGTCCAAGTAATCTAAGTACCCCTTCAATCGCTACGCTAAGAGCGCGTAGGTTGAGGGGTACATCGAGGGGTGGGAGATTTACTTGGAGTCGGAGAGCGCGTAAGCGGCACCGGCTGCGGCTGCAGTAACTGTGAGCACGGAGGGCCATGCGCCTATCTTCTTTGCGAGCGGGTGGGAGGCTCCAAATCCGCCTAGGTAAAGAGAGCTGAGGGCGGCAGTGGTGGCAACGTTGGTCTTGGCCACCCAAGAGCGCCCGGCCCACACGCCGGCTGCTGCGAGAATGACGCCGCCCAGTGGCCGGATTCCGGTTTCCTTTGCTGTGACCCAGCCGCCGATTAGGCCCAAGGCAACGGTGGTGGCGGTGGATACTTCTTGTGGTTTCTTAATGCTGATCATTGACATGGAACCCGATTGTAGGCTCAAAGCCGGCTTGGTGGACTAAGCGGTGGACGCAGTAGCTAGACTTCCACGCATGACCGTGTTGCCTCCCGTGCCCCCGAATGCCCTGCCCTCGCAACGCGATGCCTGGAAGGCTATGTTTGCCCTCTCTGTCGGCTTCTTTGTCTCTTTGTTGGACCAGACGATGGTGGCGGTGGCGCTTAGTGGCATCCAGCATGACTTGGGTGCGAGCATCAACCAAGTCATGTGGGTATCGGCCGTCTATCTGCTCGCGGTGGTGGTTCCGCTGTTGTTTACGGGGCGGCTCGGAGATATCTATGGCCAGCGGACCGGGTTCCGCATCGGCATCACGCTCTTTGGCATTGGCGCTGTGGCCTGTGCGCTCGCCCCTAACATTGAGTTCCTCATCGTGGCTCGAGTGGTCCAAGGGCTCGGAGCCTCTATTCAGATGCCGCAGACGATGTCCGTTATCAACCGAGTATTTGCCCGCGAAAGGCGCGGACGTGCTTTGGGCGTCTGGGGAATTGTGGGCTCTGTCGCTACGCTGACGGGCCCGTTGTTAGGCGGTTTCCTCGTCAGTGCATTTGGCTGGCAGTCCGTATTTTGGGTTCATGTACCTTTCGCCTTTTTGGCCGTCGTGTTGGTCACTGTGTGGGTTCCCGCCTTGCCCACCACGGCACGGCAAGTAGATTACGTCTCGGTCGGGGTTTCGCTTTTGGCTCTTGGAGCCTTGGTGTTTGGAATTCAACAGGGCCCTGAGGTGGGCTGGACGTGGAAGATTTGGCTGCTGCTGGCGGCAGGTGCAGTCTTTGTGGGCTTGTTTGTCTGGTTACAATCGACGGCGCCTCGACGCGGCACTCAGGCTCTAGTTCCGCTTCAGCTTTTTGGGGATCGCAATTACTCTGCGGGCTCTATAGCCATCGTCGCGATGGGATTCATGGCGGCATCAATGATGCTGCCGCTGATGTTTTGGCTTCAGGACTTTAAGGGCTTGAATGCGGGAGAGGCTGGCGCTTTGGTAGCGCCCATGGCTGTGGTCTCCATGGTTCTCTCTCCTGCCGCAGGCGCGCTGGCGGATAAGCTTGCGCCGCGAATCCTTGCTATCTCCGGGTTCAGCACCCTCATCGTGGCTCTGGCTGCTGCCGCATTCATCATGGGCGCGGATCTTTCTGCATTATGGTTGCTTATCCCGGTGGTTCTGCTGGGAGTCGGCCAATCCTTCGTGTGGGGGAGTAATGCTGCGACGACGATGCGTGATGTCCCGCCGCGCTTAATGGGAGCTGCTTCTGGTGTTTATAACACCTCCCGCCAGCTCGGTTCGGTCCTAGGCGTGGCCGTGGCATCGGCGGCGATGCAGATGGCGCAGGGCGCCTTGGGGCTCGTGCACGCGGTGTTTGTCATCGTCGTTGCGCTGCTAGGAGGCCTTGTTGCCTCGCTCTTCTTCCGCGACACTCTGCATAGCAACACGTAGCGAGGTAAGTTGGAGGGCATGCGCCTTGCTGTACTTACCTCCGGCGGCGATTGCCCCGGACTCAATGCCGTTATCCGCGCGGTCGTTCGCACCGCTTCCAACGAGTTCGGTGACACCGTCGTCGGTTATGAGGATGGATGGGTCGGTCTTATGGAGGACCGCCGTCGCGACCTTTATGATGATGCCGAGATTGACCGCATCCTCCTACGCGGTGGCACGATCTTGGGCACTGGCCGTCTTCACCCAGATAAGTTCAAGGCCGGCCTCGATCAGATTAAGGCCAACTTGGCGGACGCCAAGGTTGATGCGCTTGTTGCCATCGGTGGAGAAGGCACCCTGAAGGGAGCGAAGTGGCTCTCCGATAACGGCATTCCGGTGGTTGGTGTGCCTAAGACCATTGATAATGACGTTAATGCCACGGATTACACTTTCGGTTTTGATACTGCGGTCTCCGTAGCCACTGATGCTATCGACCGCCTACACACCACCGCGGAATCTCATAACCGCATCCTCATCGTGGAGGTTATGGGCCGCCACGTCGGATGGATCGCGCTGCACGCTGGTATGGCAGGGGGAGCGCACTATACCGTCATCCCCGAGGAGCCATTTGATATCGCCGAGATCTGCAAGGCCATGGAACGCCGCTTTCAAATGGGAGAGAAGTACGGCATCATCTGCGTAGCCGAGGGTGCCATGCCCAAGGAAGGCACCATGGACTACTCGGAAGGTGGCGTCGACCAGTTCGGGCATCAGACTTTCAGTGGAATCGGCCACGTCATCGCGAATGAGATCAAGGGTCGCACCGGCTATGACGTGCGCACCACCGTCCTTGGGCACATCCAGCGCGGAGGTACGCCAACCGCCTATGACCGCGTTTTGGCCACCCGTTACGGCGTACACGCCGCTCGCGCCGCGCACGATAATCGCTCCGGCATGTGCGTGGCTTTGCACGGCGAGAATATTGAGCTTGTGCCACTCGAGGAAGCAGTAGGCGAGCTCAAGGTCGTTCCTCATCGCCGCTATGCTACAGCCCGCGCACTCTTTGGCTAGATTTCCGCAGTTCAAGCCCAGGATATGTTCAGCGCTGGAATCTCCGCGTTGACAAACCAGCCCGTCTCCGAAATGGAGGCGGGTTTCTCGTTTTCTGAGAAGGCTAGGGTGTCACCATCCTTAAAGGAGGCGCCTTGCAGTACGTGGTCGGCGATATTGACCAGCCGATAATAAAGCTCAGTGGGGTCCGCGTGTGAATCAGCAATCTCCAGCTCGGGGTGTCCGGCGCTGGTCAGTCCGTAGGTAAAGGCATGCAGGCCATCCTTGTCTGGAAAGACCCATACAGTCGCCGCGGACATGGATAATACATCGCGAGAGATGGCCTCGAAGAAAGGCTCGGGAAACACCGTGGTATTTGCGTTCATCAGGTGCACGGCCCGCGCCTGGGAAGCACGTAGTAATGCCGTAGTGGCCCTGAGCAATAACCGAATCTGGTGCAAGCGGGGTTCACGGAACTGCTGCGCCTTATCAAAGATATCGCCACCTTCCACCACACCGATGAGAATATGTGCGCCAACGTCATTCAAGTCGTGGGGATTGCCGCTGAGCACAGGGTGAAAAGAATACTCTGCCTGCGCGCTAGGCTTCGCCGCGATACCACGCACGGCAAGGTGCACATCCTCGAACTCGTAGCCTTGTTCGAGTTTATGCAGACCCGTCCCAAACTCAGCGCTCAGCAAAGTGCTGAGCTCCTCCGAGGTAGGCAACGATGAGAAGAGGACGGAGTTGAGCAAGGGGGCTTCGACAAGCGGGGCAGCAACGGAATGGGGCGTAGTCATGACTGCCAGCCTAGGGCGTGTGAACACCTGCGGCATAGCGAGGTATTAAGATGGCACGCATGACTGCTGCGATGTATGACCTCATGGACTTTGATGAAGTCCTCGAAACCTTTGATCCGGTGATGGGCCTGGAGGTCCACGTCGAGCTCAATACCCAGACCAAGATGTTCTCCTCCTCGGCGACGAACTTCTCTGCAGCCCCCAACTCCAACGTTGATCCAGTCTCGCTGGGCCTGCCCGGCGCGCTGCCTGTGGTCAACGCCAAGGGCGTAGAGGGCGCCATCAAGATTGGCCTGGCGCTCAATTGCTCGATTGCGAAGTCCTCGCGTTTCGCACGTAAGAACTACTTTTACCCAGATCAGCCCAAGAACTACCAGATCTCGCAGTATGACGAGCCCATTGCCTACAACGGATACCTGGATGTTGTTCTCGAGGATGGAACGAAGTGGCGCGTGGAGATCGAGCGTGCACACATGGAAGAAGATACTGGCAAGCTCACCCACCTCGGTGGCGTCGGCGGACGTATCGAAGGCGCAACCACCTCCCTGGTGGATTTCAACCGCGCCGGGATTCCCCTCATCGAGATTGTTACCAAGCCCATCATCGGTGCGGGTGCCCGTGCCCCGGAGGTGGCGAAAGCCTACGTGGGGGCCTTGCGTGAGCTGGTAGCAGCACTCGGTGTGTCCGATGCCCGTATGGATCAGGGATCGATGCGCGTTGACTCGAACCTTTCCCTGCGCCCCATCGGCCAAGAGGAGTTTGGCACGAGGACGGAGACGAAGAACATTAACTCTTTGCGCTCGGTTGAGCAGGCCGTGCGCTTTGAAATGCAGCGCCAGGCCCGCGTCTTGGAGGATGGCGGCAGCATCGAGCAAGAGACTCGTCATTATCAAGAGACCAATGGAACCACCTCCAAGGGTCGTCCGAAGGAAACGGCGGATGATTACCGCTACTTCAACGATCCGGACTTGCCGCCGGTTATCGCCCCGCGCGAGTGGGTCGAGGAAATTCGCCAGACCCTACCGGAGATGCCGTGGATTCGCCGCGCGCGCATCCAGCAGGAGTGGGACATCAAGGATGAGGAGATGCGTGACCTTGTCAACGCCGGCGCGCTTGACCTCATCATTGCCACGGTCGAGGCAGGCGCGCAGCCCTCTGAGGCGCGTTCCTGGTGGGTATCCTACCTAGCCGGCAAGGCCAACGAGGCCGGTGTCGAGTTGGTTGCTCTGCCTATTACCCCGCAGCAGGTGGTACGCGTCATCGGGCTCATCAAGGAGGGCAAGCTCACCACCAAGCTGGCGCGCAAGGCTGTTGACGGCGTGCTCGCTGGCGAGGGTGACATCGATGAGGTGGTAAAGGCGCGCGGCTTGGAGGTCGTTCGTGATGACGGTGCTATCGAAAAGGCCGTCGATGAGGCCCTGGCTGCTAATCCCGACATCGTGGAGAAGTACCGCGCCGGAAACAAGAAGGTAACAGGTGCAATCGTGGGAGCCGTGATGAAGGCTACCCGCGGCAAGGCGGACCCCGCGCAGGTCAACAAGCTCATCGCGGCAAAGTTGAACTAAGCCAGGTACCATGGTCGACCATGGGAATTAAGACTAAAGCACTACAGAAAACCGCCCCGCAGGAGCCCTTCCGCGTGGTGGAGATCGAAAGGCGTGACCTGCGCGCCGATGATGTCCTCATCGACATCAAAGCCGCAGGCATCTGCCACTCTGATATCCACACCATCCGCAACGAGTGGGGCGAGGCTCACTTCCCACTGACCGTCGGACACGAGATCGCCGGAGTTGTCTCAGCAGTAGGCGATGAAGTGACCAAGTTCCAGGTGGGTGACCGCGTGGGCGTGGGCTGCATGGTCAACTCCTGTGGCGAATGCGAGCAGTGCCTCCAAGGCATGGAGCAAGACTGCCTGCGGGGTAATGTGGGCACCTACAACAGCACTGATGTTGATAGCACCATCACGCAAGGAGGCTACGCGCAGAAGATCGTGGTCAACGAGCATTTCGTCCTGAACATTCCGGAAGGAATCGACCTCGATGAGGCAGCGCCGCTGCTCTGCGCCGGAATCACCACCTATTCTCCGCTCGCGCGCTGGAACGTTCAGGCGGGGCAGAAGGTGGCCATCGTCGGTCTCGGCGGGCTCGGGCACATGGGCGTGCAGATCGCTGCGGCCAAGGGCGCAGAGGTCACTGTCATTTCGCGCAGCCGCCGCAAGGAAGAGGACGCGAAGAAGCTGGGAGCGGTACGCACGCTGGCTACGGGGGAGGACCCGGACTTCTTCAAGAACCACCGCGGTGAGTTCGATTTCATCCTTTCAACCATCTCTGCGCATTACGATCTCGATGCCTATCTTGGTTTGCTTAAGCCGCGCGGCACGATGTCTATTGTTGGACTGCCTCCGGAGGCACTCGCTGTCCGGGCTGGCAGCCTCATCGGCGGCGGTAAGGTGCTTACGGGCAATAACATCGGCAGCATCACAGAGACCCAGCAGATGCTCGATTTCTGCGCCGAGCATGGATTCGGGGCTGTCATCGAGAAGATAGACATCAATGAGGTGGATGACGCCTATGACCGTGTTGTTGCTGGTGATGTACGGTTCCGCTTCGTTATTGACACGGAGACCTTCTAGGGGCTCTGTGCCAAAAGCCGCATTGTGTCAGTCGCTGCATTGAGCTGCGTTAGTGCAATAGAAGCTTGAGGGTCAAGGCGACCATCATGAAGCCGACGGCGATATTGAGCATGCGCCAGACCTGTGGCCGCGAGAGCACGTGGGAGTAGCGGGTGGCGGCATAGCCGATGAAGGGAAACCACGTGAAGCTGGCGGTGATGGCGCCGGCGGCAAAGATCCAGCGTCCGGACTCGCCATATTGATTGGCCATGCTGCCCATCATCACTACGGTATCGACATATGCCGCGGGGTTCAGCCACGTCAGGGCGAGTGCAGTGAGCAGGGGCTTGAGCCACGGGCGGGTGGCGGTGCGACGCTTAGTCTTGACGCGAGTGAGTAGCGTGCCGCTGCGCGCGCTGCCGTCGAAGGAGTCTACTTCCTCCACGCTAGCCGGAGCGGATTGCTCGAGGGTAGTCGTGGACTCGCGCCGGCGCAGCCCATCGCGGAAGCAGGTATAGGCAAAGTAGCTCAGGTAGGCCGCACCCAGGTACTTCATAATGGTCAAGAGCTCGGGGTGGCGGTCTACTAGGTAGCCCACGCCTGCGGTGCCGGAGAAGATCAAGATGACGTCTGACAAGGCACAGACAGCCAGGATGAGGGTGACGTACTCTCTCCTGATTCCCTGCTTAATAATCATGGCGTTCTGGGGACCAATGGCCACGATGAGGGAGAGACCCATTATAAAACCGGCGAGCAAAATCATCATGCGCCTAGTGTGCCTTCGGGCTTATATGAAGTCCAGTTAAACTCTCTTAATATGGTTTAGAATAGCTTCATGAACCCTATTCACCTGGAAACTTTGCTCACCATCGTCGAGGAAGGCAGCTTCGAGGTGGCCGCCGCGGTGCTTGGTATCTCGCCTTCGGCAGTAAGCCAAAGGATTAAATCGCTGGAGGCCGCCACGGGGCGAGTTCTTCTGCGGCGCACCAACCCCGTCACCGCCACGGATGCGGGGGAGATTATTGTTCAGGCGGCGCGACGCATGGCGCTGCTGCAGGCGGAGACGGACGTGGCGCTGGGGCGTCGCCTAGCGCGCGTGCCTTTGTCGGTGGCCATCAACTCGGACTCTTTGGCCACGTGGTTTCGCGGGGTCATCGATGAGACTGCGCGGCGGGGGGAGGCGGCGCTGCGCATCCGGATCGAGGACGAGGCCCGCACACTGGCCCTGCTGCGGCGCGGGGACGTGCTCGGCGCCGTCACGCGCGAGCACACGCCGGTGTCCGGGTGTGAATCCAGCTTCATCGGTACCATGCGCTATCACGCGGTGGCCTGCCCGCGGCTGGCCCGGGAGTTTGCGGCGGGGGAGATAACCTGGGAAACTATGCCGCTCGTGGGCTACGGGCCCAATGATCAGACGGTCAACGATGCCATGCGAGAGCGCTTTATCGATTCTCACGTGGTGCGCGCGCGGGTGTCACAGATCCCCTCATCGGAGGGATACCTGGAGTCGGTACGCTGCGGGCTAGGGTGGGGGCTTATCTCTAAGTTGCAGGCGCGCGAACTACTCAAGGCGGGGCAGTTGGTACTTCTTGACGACAAGCCGCTCGACATCGACCTCTACTGGCAACGTTGGCGCCTGGAATCGGAAGTACTCGAAGCCCTGACCCGGGACGTGCTGGATGCGGCTAGGGCTTTGGCACCATCGAAGCTTGGAAAGGCTCGGGATTCTTAACTTCTTCTCCCGCAGGTACCGGGCCAGGCAGGGTAGTGCCTTTAGCGAAGGGCTGTCCGCCGAAGCGCTCGCGGCCGTGAGCCTCCATGAGCCAAGACATGTCCGGGCCCACGGGGACAATCTGGGTGGGGTTAATTTCCTTGTGGACGATGTAATAGTGCTCTTTGATTTCCGTGAAATCGGTAGTATCGCCGAAGCCCGGGAGCTGGAAGAGCTCCTGGAGATAACCGCGTAGATTCGGCATCTCGGCGATCTTGGTGCGCGAGCACTTGAAGTGCCCGTAGTAGACGGGATCGAAGCGAATGAGGGTGGCATAGAGCCGGATGTCGGACTCGGTGATGTGCTCCCCGACCAGGTAGCGCTGTTTGCCTAGGTGCTGCTCGGCCCAATCAAGCGCCTCCCAGAGCTGGGCATAGGCCTTCTCGTAGGCCTCTTGGGAACCGGCAAAACCACAGCGGTAGACACCATTGTTGATGGAGCGAAAAACGTAGTCATTGACTTTGTCTATCTCTGCGGCATGCTCGGCCGGGTAGAGATCCGGTGCGCCCGCACGGTGGAAAGGGGTCCAGGCGGTGATGAAGTCACGCACCAGCGAGTTGTAATCGTTGGTGACCACGCGCACGGTGGACTCCTCCACGAGCGCGGGAACAGTAATGCCACGCGGGTAGTCGGGGAAGCGGTTGAAGTAGGTCTCCTGCAGCCGGGCAATGCCGAGAACCGGGTCAATATTTCCCGGATCGACGTTGAATGCCCAGGAGCGAACATCGTGCGTGGGGCCAGCCAGTCCCAATGAAATGGCGCCCTCCAATCCCATGAGGCGGCGGGTAATCACCGCGCGGTGCGCCCAAGGGCACGCACGCGCGGCAATGAGACGGTAACGACCTGCCTCCATGGGCCACAAGAAGGTGCCGTCACTTTGCTTAGTGGGCTCCGAGACTGTGGGGGAAATGCGATCTTCTATGTAGTTGGTATCGCGGACGAACTCCCCGTCCGGGGAGGCGTTGTGGGCATCCTCTGTCCAGTCGGCATCTTTGTGTGTACTCATGATCTTCTTCTCCATTCGCGGTGCTAGTGGTGGCCCCTGGCCCCGGCTAGGAAGGCTGGAGGCGTTAATTGTATATGTGTCAACAACTTCTTAAGGCCATGGTAGCGCCGCTTCCGATCCGGCGCAATGGTCTGGTCTAGGCCGAGGGAGGAGGCAGAAAGTCAGTGCCACGCCGTCGCGTCTGCGCCGAACGCGCCGGCAGCTGCCCTAAGTTGGAGACATGAGCGATAAGAACACCCCCGATAAAGCTACTGACCTTAATGAGGACGTTGACGTTCCCACTTATTCACCCTCTGCGCGCAAGGCCGCCCCAGAGCCTGCTCCTGCACCTGCTGATAAGGAGCCCCCCAAGCCAGCTGCGGATTCTGGTCCAGCAGGCAGTAAGACGGAAGCTATTCGCCCCCCGGTCTCCAAGGAGCAGCCCAAGAAGGATGTCTTTTCCTGGGCGGGCCGCGCCGCTCCCCAAAAGATAGAACCGGTGGCCAGCGAGCCCACCGAGATTATGCCTGCGTCTGCCGCGCAGCCGGAGGCTGCACAACAAGACGCAGAGCCTGCGCAATCTGCTGAGCCTGCGGAGACGGAGGTGCTCTCTGTATCGAAGGACGAGCCCGCTGCGGCTTATCATGACGAGGACTTCGCCCCGGCCGCCGCTTCGGAGACTGCTTCGCCGCAGGCACATCCCGAGACTCTTCTTGCGCCGGCGGCGATGCCTACTCCCTCCCAGGAGGATGACATTCAGGATGCGGCAGCTGGCGAGGAAGAGACTGCCACTGAGTCTGCGGAAGGCTATCGCGCCTATGGCCGCCGTGGAACTCTAGACTTCGGGCTCTTCGTTGCTCGTATTGCGCTGAGCGCCTACCTTATCGTCGCGGGGCTGGGAACCTTCTTTGGGCTGGGCGGCAATGAGGGGCTAAGTGGGCTGGAGGCGGAGTATGCCGGCTACGCCATGCCCGCTGTGCTCGCCATCGTTGTACCGACCTTGCAGCTGGTGGCCGGCGCGTTCTTACTCTTTGGCTTGGTATTCCCCTTCGCGGCGGCGGTGGGTGTGGTTGTCACCGCCTTTGGCCTATTGCATACCGTGGCCTTTGCGGGCGCCGGCTTCGATGTGTTTGCCTGGCCGGCGCAGGTCTGGCTCGCTCTTATCCTCGTGCTACTCGCCGTGGCGCTGCAGTTCAGCGGGCCTGGGTTTGTCTCCCTCGACTTCAAGCGCAGCTGGGCGCGCCGCCCCCTGGCATCTTCCTGGATCTGGGTCGTCGTTGCGGTGGCCGCAGCAGCCGCACTGTGGTGGTTTGGGGCGGGAGTGAACCCACTGTCCTAGCCTGTGCTTCCTCATACTTTCCGGATTGGAAACTGTTATAGTAGCCCTAAAGGAAAGCAAACGCGTGGGTATGTAAGTGCCGCGCTTAAGGGCGAGAAAGGAGACCCGTCATGGATGGCAGGGACGGCATGGATGACAGAGGTGAAGGTCAGGAAGTCCCCAAAGAAGTCCACAAGGACGTCGCAAGGAAGTCTCTAGAATTTCAAGAACAAGTCACTGCTCAGTCTCGCAGTGGCTCCCGCTTTCGGTGGCTCCTTAATCTCGCCATTGCGCTCGCTGTGCCTGGGTTCTTTCTCATCTTGACACAGGGCCCACAGTGGCCGGCATGGAGTGGACTGCTTATCTTGGCTGTGGTTTATATTGCAAGCACCGTGGGATTGGCGTCCGCACGCCCGAAGGTGCGTAGCTCCTACCGGCAGGCACCGGAAACCCAGGTTAAGCCGGATAAACAGTATCTCATCGCCATAGCAATCATCCTCTTGCCCGGCAGCTTTTTCATTCTTCTCTCCTCCCGCCTGCCTTGGGCTCTCCTCCTGGCAGTGTGCTGGGCCATAGCCATCTTTTGGGTGCTGCAGACCCGCATGCTTGATGTCAACGCGCGGAGCTAGATCATGGGGGAGATAGATTCGGTCATCTACCCGCTGCCGCGCTTTAAAATCTGCGCCGTCCTCAAGGCGCGGGGCGCGGTGGAAAAGTCTCTGCGGCGCGAGATGAAGTTCTCCGCGCTGAGGAAAGAGTTGGGGGTTAGTGATCCCACCCTTTCCAAGCACTTGGGCGTGCTGGAAAAAGCGGGCTACGTCGACCGTTTCCGCGAGTACGGTGCCACCCGCGCCAAGGACACAGTGTGGGTGACTCTCAATGCTCGGGGGCTCGCGGCCTTTGACTCTCACATAGCCGCGCTGCGGGAGCTCGCGGGGGAGGAGCTGTGAGCGGTGGCTGGAACAGTGCGTAGGCAGATTGCGTAAAGCGCTACCGAAATGAGCGCCAGCCAAACAAAGTCATCGACGAGGAACTTCTGATAGAAGGGCATGGCAAAGACATTGATGGCATCACCGAACCACCACTTAGGCGGGACGGTGACGAGCATGGCGAGCCACGCCACCAATACTGTCAGCAGGGAGCCCGCGACCCACGTGTGATGGCGCCACGTCCACGCCCGGTAGATGAATACAGGCACGACAAGGCTGAGCCATACCCAGTGGTGCGACCACGACACCGGTGAGATGAGCAGCATGACGAGTGCGGTGATGAGCTGGGCGTCGACAAGCATGGAGCGCTTGAGAAGCGCGAGGATGAGCGCCGAGCCGCAGACAATCACCACGAGGGAAAGAACTAGCCACGTCACGTTCAACAGCGTTGATTGTGCTTCCATCGACTCCGCAGAGGAGAAGAGGCGCTGCAAAGCACCCTTGATGGAACTGTTGGATTGGTATTCTGTGGCTACACCCACGTTGGAACCGGAACCCAAAGCGAAGAGCTTGGTGGAGAAGAACTCCACGAAGGCCTGCCAGCGAAAGAGCCCAGCCACCACAGTGGCCACAACGGCGCTGGCTAAAGCCGTGAAGATGGGCCGAGCCTCCTTGCGCAACAGGAAGTAGAGCAAGATGGCCAGCGGGGTGATCTTGATGGCAGCGGCAAGGCCGATAAGTATTCCTTGGGGCAGCCAGCGCCTGCGCGGAACAAGGTCAAGGACAACGAGTGCCATGACAACGATGTTGATCTGCGCGAAATCATTGTTGAGCCGAATGGGCTCTATGGCCATGTCGAGGGCCCACACGCAGGCCGCCACCGGCCACAGCAGATCGCGCTTTGGCAGGATGGCCTGGAATACGAAGTAGAGGCAGACCAGCACGAGGATATTGGATAGGACAATCATGATGTTGCCCGCCATATCGTTGTCGATCCACCCAAAGGCCGTGAGCGGCACCATGACAAAGGCCCCGAAGGGTGGGTAGATGAAGGGCAGGGCGACATCGCCCGCCATCATCGGCTCTGAGTAGACGGAGCGTCCCTCCAGATAGGCCTTGACGCCCTCGCGGTAGATAACCATGTCAATGGGGAAGTCCGTGACGCGAGTGTGGAGCCACGTGCCAATGACACCGACGATGAGGCCAAACGCCGCGAGCGTGTGGCGAAGAATCGAGTGTGCGGGTTTCATCGCGTTTAAGGATAGGTTATGAGGAGTCAGACGCGCGCAAGGGACGCGGCTGGTATTCAAAAACCCCAGCCGCGTCCCTTGAGCGGGGTGCGTTAATCCACGCGACCGTCAACGATGCGGACCGCGCCGCGGTCTGCGGAGGTAGCCATGTGGGCATAAGCACGCAGAGCCTTGGTGACCTTGCGATCGCGTTCGACCGGGGTCCATGGGTTCTCGCGCTCCTCCTGCGCTAGACGACGCCGCTCCAGCTCCTTTGCATCGACGTCCAAGCTAAGGAGGCGCTCGTGGATGTCAATGGTGATGGTATCGCCGTTCTCCACCAAGCCGATGATGCCCTTGTGCGCGGCCTCGGGGGAGATGTGGCCGATGGAAAGCCCGGAGGTGCCTCCGGAGAAGCGCCCATCAGTGATGAGAGCACAAGCCTTACCCAGGCCAGAGCCCTTGAGGAAGGAGGTGGGGTGCAGCATTTCCTGCATGCCCGGACCACCGGCTGGCCCCTCGTAGCGGATGACGATGACGTCTCCCGCCTTGACCTCGCGCTTCAAGATGATGGAGACGGCCTCTTCCTGGGATTCGACGACCCGCGCGGGGCCGGAGAACTTCCAGAGCTCTTCCTCGACGCCCGCGGCCTTGACTATGGCGCCGTTGGGGGCCAGGTTGCCGCGCAGGACCACGAGCCCGCCATCTGAGGAGAAGGCGTGCTCGGCGTCGTGGATGCAGCCGTTAGCCTGGTCGGTATCGAGCGACTCCCAACGGTTGGACTGGGAGAAGGGCTCCGTGGTGCGGACGCCACCCGGTGCTGCGTAGAAGAGTTCCCGGGCCTCTTCTAGAGCCTTGTCGTTGCGGATGTCCCAATCATCGAGCCATTGTTCCGCGTTATCGTAGAGCGCGGTGTGCACCTTGAGGTTGAGGTGTCCAGCACGGCGCAGCTCGCCGAGGATGGCCGGAATGCCGCCGGCGCGGTGGACATCCTCGATGTGATAGTTGCCGTTAGGCGCGACCTTGGACAGGCAGGGCACTCGGTAGGAGATCTCGTTGATGTCATCGAGGGTGAAATCCACCTCGCCCTCTTGTGCAGCGGCCAAGGTGTGCAGGATCGTGTTGGTCGATCCACCCATGGCCATATCGAGGCTCATCGCGTTGGTGAAGGCTTCCTTGGTGGCGATGTTGCGCGGCAGAACCGACTCATCTTCTTCGCCGTAGTAGCGCTGGCACAGCTTGACAATGGTCTCGCCGGCCTTGCGGAACAGTGCGCGCCGAGCAGTGTGGGTAGCCAGCGTGGTGCCATTGCCCGGCAGCGCCAATCCCAAGGCCTCGGTGAGGCAGTTCATGGAGTTGGCGGTAAACATACCCGAGCAGGAACCACAGGTGGGGCAGGCCGACTCTTCGACGATGCGCAAGTCCGCATCCGAGACGTCATCGGAGGCAGAAGCGGTGATGGCGGTAATGAGATCCGTCGGAGCCTTTGCAACGCCGTCGACGACGACGGCCTTTCCGGCTTCCATCGGGCCACCGGAGACGAAGATCGTGGGGATATTCAGACGCAGCGCGGCGTTGAGCATGCCTGGGGTGATCTTGTCGCAGTTGGAGATGCACACGAGTGCGTCAGCGGTATGCGCGTTGACCATGTACTCGATTGAGTCGGAGATGATCTCGCGGGAGGGAAGCGAATAGAGCATTCCGCCGTGGCCCATGGCGATTCCATCATCCACGGCGATGGTGTTGAATTCTTTCGGTACGCCACCGGCGGCGCGAATGGACTCGGCAACGATGTCGCCGACGTTTTTGAGGTGGACGTGACCGGGCACGAATTGGGTATAGGAGTTGGCGATCGCCACGATGGGCTTGCCGAACTCGTTTTCTTTGGTTCCGGTGGCGCGCCACAGGGCACGGGCACCAGAGGCCTTGCGGCCGACCGTGGTGACTTTAGAACGAAGCGGGAACATGGGGTGGGAGGACTTTCTTAACTAGGTGAATAACTATCTCGGTGCAGGCGGCGGGGTACGCCGACTTTATTTCTCAGTACCCTCTACATCGGGGTGCTCGGCGCGATACTGCTCGTAATCGTCCTTGTTGAGAAGTACTTGCCGGCCATCGCGGTGAATTACCACGACCTTGTCATCTGCAGCTTCCTGACCGGCCGTGAGGGCATCGGGGATGCGGCCTCGTGAGGCGGCTGCCAGCCGCGGAAGGGAGTTGAAGGTAACTCCGGGAAGGGTGAACTGGCGGCCATCTTTGGTGCGCGCGAAGGCGTGGGCGCGTTGGAATCCAATGCCGGCGAAGTCTTTCCAGGTGATGGAGGTGTTGGCGCGGAAGGCATAGGAAACGGAGATTCCGCTCTCAGAAACTCTGGTACGAGATTTAATGACCCACCACAGCGCTAGCGCTGGGATGATGAGAAGCCAGGCTAGATATTGAGGCGCCCAGCTGATGCTGAGCAGGGCGATCCCAGTCAGCAGGGCGATGGCCAGGATATGGTCGCGTGCTGGCTTGAAAACCTCGGTCGGCGGGTGAGTCCCTGGAGGCGTTGATTGGGTCATGGTTCCTCATGCTAATTCACGTTGACGTGATTCGGCTAGCCGCCCTATGGTGGCGCGTCCCATTAAGTGGGAAGGAGATTCCAAAACGGGGGTAGGGTTGCGGGGCATATGGCTGCGGATTGATAACTGTCAGTGTAAAGTCGTCGGCATGATCAACATTCGACTTCAGGTAGTACTAGTGCGGCGCTTGCCGTAAAGACTATTTGTCGTCGAAAGCAAGCGCCCTCGCCAGCCTCTCACCTGAGGTTGTGACGGGGGCTTTGCTTATATGTGGCCGCACCTAGGTCGCAGGATCAATGTGAGGACTTCGCCCACCACCATCGGGATCGAAGAAGCCGAAGCAGCAGTATCGAAACGCTAAACCAAGGAGCATTCACATCGTGGCAGCTTCCACACCGCCGACCCCCGCGTCGGTGGCGTCTGCGAGAAAGCAGCGCCCCGAGCGCATCACCGGCGCCCAAGCTATTGTCCGCACCCTTGAAGATCTCGGAACCGACCTAGTATTCGGCATTCCGGGCGGCGCCGTGCTTCCGCTCTATGACGCACTCTATGAGTCAACCCGGCTCCGTCACGTGCTTGTTCGCCATGAGCAGGGTGCCGGGCACGCCGCTGAGGGCTATGCTCAGGCTTCCGGAAAGGTCGGCGTGTGCATCGCCACCTCGGGTCCGGGGGCTACCAACCTGGTAACGCCGCTGGCGGATGCCAATTTGGACTCGGTACCTGTAGTGGCAATTACCGGGCAGGTGGGCCGCACGCTTTTGGGTACTGACGCCTTTCAAGAGGCCGATATCCGTGGCGTGACCATGCCTATTACCAAGCACAACTTCATTGTTACCGATCCTCAAGACATTCCTGGAGCAATCGCGGCGGCCTTCCACTTGGCCTCCACCGGTCGCCCTGGCCCCGTCTTGGTGGATATTCCTAAAGACGTCCAGAACTCTTATCTGGATTATTCTTTCCCGGCCCGCTTCGACCTGCCGGGCTATAAGCCGACCACCACACCGCACCCTCGGCAGATTTCGCAGGCTGTCAAGCTTATTGCCAAGTCGGAGAAGCCGGTGCTCTACGTCGGCGGCGGAGTCATCAAGGCCGAAGCCTCCCGCGAACTCCTCGAGTTTGCGGAATACACCGGTATCCCCGTCGTGACTACGCTCATGGCCTTGGGATCCTTCCCGGACGGACACCCGCAACACCTCGGGATGCCCGGAATGCACGGCACGGTTCCCGCTGTGGCTGCAATGCAGCGCGCGGATCTGCTTATCGCCATCGGCGCTCGTTTCGACGATCGCGTAACAGGGGATACCTCGACCTTCGCGCCGCACGCGAAGGTCATCCATGCCGACATTGATCCGGCTGAGATTGGCAAGATCCGCGAAGCCAACGTCCCCATCGTGGGCGATGCCAGGGAGGTCTTGTTGCAGCTGACAAAGACCTACCGCAACGACTCCACGGCGAATCCGCCGGAAATCTCGGCGTGGTTGGCATGCCTTGAAGATCTCAAGAACCGTTTCCCGCGGGGCTACGAGCCCACCGCTGACGGCATGCTTAATCCGCAGTTCGTGCTGGAGAAACTCAGCGAGACTGTGGGGCCGGATGCCATTTACTGTGCAGGTGTGGGCCAGCACCAAATGTGGTCGGCGCAGTTCATCGACTTCGAGCGTCCCCGCACCTGGATCAACTCCGGCGGCGCGGGAACCATGGGCTACGCAGTTCCTGCAGCGCTGGGCGCCAAGGCGGCCGAGCCGGACCGTGAGGTCTGGGCCATCGACGGCGATGGTTGTTTCCAGATGACGAACCAGGAATTGACCACGGCTGCGGTCGAGGGCTTCCCGGTCAAGGTTGCTGTTATTAATAACGGTAACCTGGGAATGGTCCGCCAATGGCAGACCTTGTACTTCGGACAGAACTACTCGAGCACCAAGCTGCGTGAGCAGGATGTCTACGTGCCGGACTTCGTCCAATTGGCGGAGGCATTGGGCTGCGAGTCTATTCGCGTCACCAAGGAAGAAGAGGTCGTGCCGGCTATCGAGTGGGCGCGCACCATCAATGACCGTCCTGTCGTCATCGACTTCATTGTTGGCCAGGATGCTCAGGTGTGGCCGATGATTGGTGGCGGAAAGTCCAACGAGGAGATTCAGTACGCGCTCGGCCTGCGCCCGCTCTTCGATGAAAACGAGTCAGCGGCCGAAGAACCTGCTGAAATCCACGAGACCTTGGAGGAGGCCCAAGACCAATGAGATCCACGGAGATTACTCGCCATACCCTGTCAGTACTAGTCCAGGATATAGATGGAATCATCACACGGGTGTCCGGAATGTTCACCCGCCGCGGCTATAACCTGATTTCCTTAGTCTCGGCCCGCACCGAGACGGAGGGTATCAACCGTTTGACCATTGTCGTCGACGCCTCCGATATCGTCATCGAGCAGGCTACGAAGCAGCTCAACAAGATCATCCCCGTGATCAAGGTTGTAGAGCTGGAGGAGGATTCGAGCGTGGCCCGGGCCATCATGTTGGTCAAGGTTGCCGCTGATAATTCCAACCGCCCCCAGGTGGTTGACGCGGTCAACATTTTCCGCGCTCGCGTCGTAGACGTGGCACAGGAATCCGTTGTCGTCGAGGCAACCGGAACCCCGGGCAAGCTCGCCGCTTTGCTGGAGGTGCTCGAGCCCTTCGGCATTCGTGAGCTCATTCAATCCGGCCACGTCGCGCTCGCGCGCGGGCCCAAAGCGATGGCTCCAAGCAAATAGTCAATCTCACAATGTGAGCAACTTATCCCGCCGTGTGGTATTAATAGAACAATAGAGATACCCGCCACACGGCTTTCAACCTCAAGGAGATTTTAAGAAAATGGCAATTGAGACTTTTTATGACGACGACGCCGATCTGTCCATCATCCAGGGCCGCAAGGTAGCCGTTATCGGCTACGGCTCCCAGGGGCACGCGCACGCTCAGAACCTGCGCGATTCCGGCGTTGAGGTCGTCATCGGCCTGCGTGAAGGCTCCAAGTCCCGTCAGAAGGCTGAAGAGGCCGGTTTCAAGGTCATGAGCAATGCTGAGGCTTCCAAGTGGGCCGACGTGGTTGTCCTGCTGGCACCGGATACCTCCCAGGCCAAGATCTTCGCAGAGGACATCGAGCCCAACTTGGAGGCAGGCAACGCCTTGTTCTTCGGCCACGGCCTGAACATCCACTTCGGCCTCATCAAGCCGGATGCTTCCATCACCATTGGAATGGTTGCTCCTAAGGGGCCAGGTCACCTGGTTCGTCGCCAGTTCATCGATGGAAAGGGCGTTCCTTGCCTCATCGCCACTGCCCAGGACCCCAAGGGTGAAGGCCACGACCTGACTCTGTCCTACGCTGCTGCTATCGGCGGTGCTCGCGCCGGCGTCATCCCCACCACCTTCAAGGATGAGACCGAGACCGACCTCTTCGGTGAGCAGGCAGTTCTCTGTGGCTCCCTGGAGCGGCTCATCATGACCGGCTTCGAGGTCCTGACTGAGGCCGGCTACGAGCCCGAGATGGCTTACTTCGAGGTTTGCCACGAGATGAAGCTCATCGTTGATCTCATCTACGAGGGTGGCCTGGCCAACATGAACTACTCCATCTCCGATACCGCTGAGTTCGGTGGATACATCTCCGGCCCGCGCATCATCAACGAGGATGTCAAGGCTCGCATGAAGGATGTCTTGACCGACATTCAGAACGGCACTTTCGTCAAGCGTCTCGTCGCTAACGTTGAGGGCGGCAACAAGGAGCTCGAGGGTCTGCGCGCTGAGGTTGCTGCGCACCCGATTGAGGTCACCGGTGCTAAGCTGCGCGATCTCATGAGCTGGGTCAAGAACCCGCTCGACGCCACGGCTTAAGCAACTGGCTGAAGGCAAAGTCAAGGCCAGGCCCAATAGGGCAAAAGTGCCCCTGTGGTTTCCATAGGGGCACTTTTGCTATGCGGGCACCTCCACGCAGGCGGCGATCCCCGCAATCGTATTTTCAATAGATTGACCTTAGTGAAAATACGAGTAGTCTTAAGACATGCACACACATGACAACTCCGCCTCCGGAGCGCACGTCGGGGCGCCAGCGCCAGGAAAAAGCTGGAAATACTTAGCGGCCACACTAGCGGTGACCGCTACCATCTTCTTTGCCGAGCTTTTCGGGGCTTTCATTTCTGGCTCACTAGCCCTGCTATCTGATGCGATGCACATGCTGAGTGATTCCGCCGGCCTTGTTGTCGCCCTTATCGCGGCCCTCGTTGCAGCCAAGGGCAGCAGCGCCAAAGCTACCTATGGGATGGGAAGGGTAGAAGTCATCGCCTCTCTTCTCAATGCTGTGACGGTACTGGCAGTAACCATCTGGATTGCGGTAGAGGCGGTGCGTCGTATCGGCTCGCATGAAGAAATCGACGTGCGCCTGATGCTCATCGTGGGCGCTATTGGTCTGACGGCCAACATCATCGGGGCCGCGATCTTGCACGGACATCAGCGCACCAGTCTCAATGTACGGGGAGCCTACCTGCATATCTTGGTGGATCTCTTCGGCTCCATTGCAGTTATAGTGGCCGGCGTTATCATCGCCTTTACCGGAATTGCCTGGGTGGATACAGTGGCCTCGTTGTTGATTGTCGCGCTCATTTTCCCCCGGGCATTGTCCCTCGCCAAGAAGGCACTGAGCGTTCTTATGGATTGGGTGCCCCAAGAAATCGAGATGGAGGATGTGGAAGAAGCCGTGAGTTCGCTTCCCGCGGTGCGTGAAGTCCACGATGTGCATGTGTGGTCCCACGATGGAGTGCAGCAACTAGGAACCTGCCACGTTGTGGTGGCGGAGGATGCTGACCGCGGCTGTGTTCTCGATGATGTCCAGGCAGTCTTCAGGGAGTTCGGAATTGATCATGCCACCATACAAATAGAAACCAAGGATCACCGCCAGCACGAGGTTATTTGTAGCGATCTGCGATCAAAGTAGAGCCTGCTGCCGCTGGCTCTTCGGGGGTTAGAATTTCCACCGCGGTTCGATGCCGTTGTCGATATTGCGTGCACGGTTGGAGATCAAGAAGGCGTCGGCAAGCGTCCACAGGCCAAAGCCGCCAAAGGTGAGCAGCTGGAGAGTGCCGATCCCGTAGTTGCCGAGATAGAAGCGGTGGCCTCCGAAGAATCCAGTAAAAAGCCACAACAGCCACATTACTGGACGATTGATGTGCTCCGAAAAAATGTGTGAGACAGTCAACGGAGATTCCTCTTGGGCCGAAAGGCCGTAGGGGGAGCCGTAGGGGGAGGGCCCCGTCGCCGGTCGCTGAGCAGGTAGTTGCGCAGGCACCGTCGGAGGAGGAGTTGGGGCACTAAGCAGCGCGTTTGATTGTGGCTCTGGACGCGGATCGAGGAAAGGGTTCGAGATATCCCTGCTGGGTTGCGCGGGGCCGCTTGGCGTGTCGGTGTCGGGCGGCGTGCCCGCTGTCTTTTCAGAAGCGGTAGCGAAAGGCGATGCCTCGCGAGGGACCGTGCGTCGGGTGGGCGCTTGGGGCACCAAGGCCGGCAGAGGATTGACCTGGGGCTCCAGTTCTTCCTCACTGATTTGCGCAGCACGCTTGGCGTGGAGGAAAAGGCGGCCTTGTGAATCCGTCGTGGCAAATCCCGCGACGATAAGCCCCAGCGCCTCGTAATGGCGCACAAGGGGAAGAAGGGCCTCGGAGTCTGTGTCCCCGAGCCTTCCGTAGTCCTGAGCATCGACAGAGACATCGAGAAGCGCTACGGCCTGCCCGGGACGCTCTTTTAGGGTGACGAACACAGCATGCGGATGGCTTTGCTTGTCGACGTCCGCATCCGTTGCCGCCTCCACCGCTAGTGACTCGCCGAAAGGGAGCAGCGCCCACGGGCTTGATGGCGGTTCATTTATCGGGACATTGGTATTGGGGCCAGACAAGGCCAAACGCAGCTGGAACCCGAGGTCACCATCGAGCCGCGACTCGATGTGTACAGTAGCCATCGTCGTGGCAACGGCACCACTTTCATAGACGCGGGAGAACTCCGGAAAATAAGCGGCGCTTAAGGCTTCGGGGATAAAGCCTAAGACCTCATCGCCGCTGCGTATAGAGAGAGCGGTGCCCGTGGCGGAGTTCTTATTATCGAGCTCGGGGACGATGGATACTGAGACATGGAAGCTGCCGTCCGGGGCGGGAGAAAGTCCGGCGACGGCCGTCTGTATCGCGTCGGCATGATAAATCTCGCCAACTACATCAACCACAGCAGGTTGATTGCCAGAAGGGAGAAAATACTCGGAATGTGGGGCTGACGAATGGTCTAGCACAGTGCAGGGTCTCCTAGTTCGTGGGAAGAGCCGCGGTGGGAAGGAGCAGAAGGCAGGGGTGGAGCGCGACTAGTCTCGATCCTCAATTCTAGATCCTCCATTCAAGCAGAAGGCCACGCCAACGCAAAGCACGGGCACCCCGCGCCGCGGGCATTATGGGGGTAGGCTCGGGCTCATGGGTTTTTCGACGCCAAGCTATGACCTCACCGACCTCTTCGCCCGGGTTG
The DNA here is from genome assembly GCF_002390965.1 of Corynebacterium sp. UBA4397. Lineage (NCBI taxonomy): Bacteria > Bacillati > Actinomycetota > Actinomycetes > Mycobacteriales > Corynebacteriaceae > Corynebacterium > Corynebacterium sp. UBA4397. The sequence goes on along the minus strand of NZ_DGRD01000001.1, from coordinate 30,482 downwards.
ATCGCGGCGATATTCAGCTGCCTGATTTCCAGCGAGATTATGCCTGGGACGAGGACCGCATTCGCTCACTTATCGTCACCGTGCTGAGAGGTTTTCCCATCGGCGCGTTCATGGCCTTGGACACGCGCAATGAGAAGATGCGTTTTCGTCCGCGTCCGCTCACAGGCGCGCCGGATCCTGGGGTCAAGCCGGGCTTACTACTGCTGGACGGGCAGCAGCGCCTAACCACGCTCTATCACTGCCTGCGCGGCTCGGGAAGCGTCTCAACTAAGGACTTTCGTTCGAAGAAGATCACCCGCACTTTCTACGTGGATATTCGCCGCGCCACCCAAGAAGACGTCATGCCGGATGATGCGGTATTTGCCGTCAATCAAAACGGGGAGATCCGCTCCCACTTTGCGCCCACCATTGTCTCCTCCATCGTGGATAGGCAGCAGGCCATCGATGCCTATTGCTTGCCTGTAGCTTCGCTGTTGAGTGAGGAGGGTACGTCGATGCTGTTCGAACTCGCCGCCCAGAGCGAGGGGGAAGACCGAGAGGCTCTCGCCGCCTTCAATAACCGCATCTTGCGCCCACTGGCGGCCTATGACGTCCCCATGATCCGCATTGCGCGCGAGACCCCGCTCACCGGTGTTGGCTCCATCTTCGCGCAGGCCAACTCGGCGGGGCTGCAGATGGACGTGTTCGATCTGCTCACCGCTGTATTCGCCGCGGAAGATTCGCACTTCCACTTGGCACAAGACTGGACCCTGGTGGAAAAGGATCTCCGTCGCGCCCCAGCACTGGACGGGATCGGGCGCAATGAGTTCCTCTCTGCAGTCTCCCTGCTGGTCAGCGGCGAGCGCGGCAGGGCCGGCGGTGAGCGGGGCGACATCGTCAAGCTCACGCTCAATGAATACAAGAGCGCGTCGGCCTCGTTGCGCATTACTTTCCGCGAGGTGGCTGCATTCTTGGCGCAGCGCTGCATCTTTAGTATTGAACAGGTTCCCTACACTGAGCAGATCATTCCCCTCGCGGTTATTCTGGCCCGGCTGGCGCAGCGCAGTGGGGTCTTGTCGAGCCAAGAGGCTTGGGACAAGATCAACCAATGGTTCTGGTGTGGCGTATTCGGCGAGCTTTATGGATCTTCCGCCGTCAAGTTGCGTGCAGCACGGGACGTCGAAGAAGTGACCGAGTGGGTCTCTGGAACCACAGAAGAGATTCCTAAAACCGTTCGTGATGCTAGGTTCCGCGAGTCGCGCCTGTTGTCCGTGGACGCGCACGATGGCGTGTGGCACGGCATCTATGCCCTGCTGATGTCGCGTGGTGCCCAAGACTGGCGGACGGGAGAAAAGTTCAACCGGAAGACAGTAGAGAGTCTGCGTCCCGGCTTCTACGCCATCTTCCCGCTGAATTGGTGCCAGCGTCACGGAGTGGACAAGGTTCTCGCCGAGTCGGTTCTCAACCGCACCCCCATGGGCAAGCGCACCGAGGTTGTCATCGACGGCAACTCGCCGGCCCGCTACCTGCCGCGCGTGCAGTCCAAGTCCATCATGGAAGATCCCGAGTTTGATGTGGTACTCGAATCCCACGATCTCGACCCCGAGCTTTTGCACGCTGCCAAGGCGGAGGAGTTCTTCATCGACAGGCGTGAGCGCTTCGTCGGCATCGTTGAACATGCCTTGGGCAAACCCGTCATCCGTGACGTGGACGAGGAAGATCTTGCAGGGGGCGAGGAAGGGCCACAGGCCTTTGCCCGTTAGAATCTTTGGTGCCTCGCTCTCAATTCTTGTCCTAACGGCGGCCCTTTCGGCCTGCTCTGGAATCGGAGGCAGCGAGAAGCTGGTTTCCCCCAGCATCACCTCGCTGCCGGACTCGGAGATTGATCTTGAGAAGGCTCGCGCCGAAAATACGCACCGCCTGGTTGATCCAAAGTTTGAGAATCAGATCGAGGTCATAGAAGATTCCAGCGGCATTGAAAGCGCTCGTACTTTCTTTTCGAATACGCGTACCCTCATCGTGGCCGAGGACCGCGACTCGGCGCTGTTGCGCGCGGCGTCTCTGGCTGTATCCCAACGCGTGCCGCTGGTGGTCTACAGCGACGAAGACCGCGGCGCGATAATGCAGTTGGTTCGAGACTTAGAAGTCGAGCAGGTTGTCACCGTGGGAAAGGTGTCGTGGGCCGAGGCAGAAGGCTCCCTTGAGGTTGTCCATGATCCGGGCACCACCGCGGCGATGGGGCAATTCACGGCTTTTCAGTTTACCTCGAAGGTCGTGGCGAGTCCGTCCCAGATGGTAGAGGCCGTGGCGCAGCTCGATTCCGATGAGAAAACCGAACTCAAGGCGGCGTGGGAACCATTGGTCCGCAGCGATGAGGAACGCACGATGCCGGCCATTGAAGGGCAGTCGAGACGCGATTCACAAATGGCCCCTAATATGATTGCAACCGCAGCGACGCCGCTGGCCAATGTTATCAACGCCAATGCTTATGGCGGAACTGTACTGGTTATGCCCAGTTCCGAGCTCATGGCAACCAAAGCGAGTGCCGCAATGGTCATCGGCTTAGAGCATGGTTCCCTTATCGCTCTTGGGCCGGAGTTTGGTCGCCCAGAAGAAATTAGTGAAAAGATCTCGCGGGGCTACGAGCAATAAACTACTCTTCAATTCATCGTCTGTCTCAAGCTCGTCCGACGTGCGGTGAGACTTGAGCGCAGACGCCTCATACAGAGAGTCGAGTTGAAGGAAGATATGTCGAAGCCGGTAGTTCTCATCGCCGATAAACTTGCCCCCTCCACCGTGGAAGCCCTTGGGGATTCCGTTGAGGTTCGATGGGTAGATGGCCCCAACCGCCCCGAGCTTTTGGCCGCGGTTCCTGAAGCAGATGCGCTTTTAGTGCGTTCTGCCACCACCGTCGATGAGGAAGTCCTCACTGCCGGCTCCAATCTAAAGATCGTCGGCCGCGCAGGCGTGGGTCTAGACAACGTTGATATCCCCGCCGCCACCGCGCGCGGCATCATGGTGGTCAACGCGCCGACCTCCAATATTCACTCCGCCTGCGAGCAGGCCATCGCCCTGCTTCTTGCCACTGCGCGCCAGATTCCTTCAGCTGACCATTCGCTGCGTGAGGGCGAGTGGAAGCGTTCCTCCTTTAAAGGCGTGGAAATCTACGGCAAGACGGTCGGAATCGTGGGCTTTGGCCACATCGGTCAGCTCTTTGCCAAGCGCCTGAAGGCTTTTGAGACCAGCATCATTGCCTACGATCCCTATGCCAACCCGGCCCGCGCCGCCGCACTGGGCGTCGATCTCGTCTCGCTCGAGGAGCTCATGGCTCGTGCGGACTTTGTCACCATCCACTTGCCCAAGACTCCGGAAACCGCCGGCATGTTCGATAAGGACGTGTTGGCCAAGGCCAAGAAGGGCCAGATCATCATTAACGCCGCCCGTGGTGGACTCGTTGACGAGCAGGCCTTGGCAGATTCCATTCGCGCAGGCCATCACCGCGGTGCGGGCTTCGATGTTTATGCCACAGAGCCTTGCACCGACTCGCCGCTCTTCGGCCTGCCTGAGGTGACGGTGTCACCACACCTGGGTGCATCCACTGTCGAGGCACAGGATCGCGCCGGTACCGACGTTGCAGATTCCGTGCTCAAGGCCCTGGCCGGCGAGTTCGTGGCAGACGCCGTCAACGTTTCCGGTGGTTCTGTGGGTGAGGAAGTTGCAGGTTGGCTCGATCTGTCCCGCAAGCTGGGTCTGGCCGCGGGCAAGTTGCTCGCACAGGCGCCGGTTGCGATCAAGGTTCAGGCCTGCGGCGAGCTCTCCAACGAGGATGTTAGCGCCTTAGGGCTCTCTGCTGTGCGTGGCCTATTCAGTGGCGTCATTTCCGAGCCGGTTACTTTTGTCAACGCCATGCAGATAGCCGAGTCGCGCGGTGTCGAGGTTAACGTCTCCACCAAGGCCGAGTCCAAGGGCCAGCGCTCCTCCCTCGTTGTTACCGTCATCGCGGCGGATGGCTCCACGAGCACTCTGACCGGTGCTCTGACCGGAATCGACGGGGTGGAGAAGATCATCCGTATTGACGCACGTGGCGTCGACATGCGCGCTATGGGCCGCAACCTCTTCTTCTCCTATGCTGATGCCCCTGGCGCCTTGGGAACCGTGGGCACCAAGTTGGGTGCGGCGGGCATCAACATCGAAGCTGCAGCGCTGACGCAGGGTAAGGAAGACAGCGATGCAGTGCTGATTCTGCGAGTTGAGCGCGAGGTGCCGGAAGAGTTGGTGGATGACATCAACGCCGCACTGGGCGCAACGAGCCAGCAGATCGACTTCGACGCCTAAGTTACGCCGATAGTCAGGCGGGGGCTAGGCGGAGAGGGTTCCGGATTTTGGGAACCCGCTCCGCCATCTTTTTTGCGTGCTAAGCTGAAGCAAATAGTCCAGTACGTGAGAAAGGAATCCCGCAAAATGAAACTCGCGGTAATTGGCGGAGACGGCATCGGACCAGAGGTAACGGCGGAGGCGCTGAAGGTTCTGCGTGCGGTGCGCGATGATATCGAAACCACAGATTATGATCTAGGCGCTCGGCGCTACCTGCGCAACGGCGAGCTCCTCACCGACGAGGATCTCGCTTCGCTGCGCGAGCATGACGCTATCTTGCTGGGTGCCGTTGGCGCCCCAGGTTCGGTTCCTCCCGGCATCCTGGAGCGTGGCCTCCTGCTCAAGATGCGCTTCGCACTCGATCATCACGTTAATCTGCGTCCCTCCAAGCTCTATCCCACCTCGCATTCTCCGCTGGCTAATCCCGGCGAGATCGACTTCGTCGTCGTCCGTGAAGGCACCGAAGGGCTCTACTGCGGGAACGGCGGAACCCTGCGCGAGGGTACCGAGCACGAGATCGCTAGCGAGATCTCCCAGAACACGCGCTTCGGCGTCGAACGCGTCGTGCGTGATGCCTTCGCCCGCGCGCAGGCGCGTCGCGGCCACCTCACGCTGGTGCACAAGACCAACGTGCTCGTTAATGCCGGCGGCCTGTGGCAGCGCACCGTGGATGAGGTAGCCAGTGAGTTCCCGGACGTCGAGGTGGACTACAACCATATCGACGCCGCCACCATCTACATGGTCACAGATCCCGGTCGCTATGATGTCATCGTCACGGATAACCTCTTTGGCGATATCCTTACGGATCTGGCAGGGGCCGTCACGGGCGGTATTGGCTTGGCAGCTTCCGGAAACATCGATGCTTCCGGAAAGAATCCTTCGATGTTTGAGCCCGTCCACGGCTCGGCGCCGGATATCGCTGGCAAGGGAATCGCCGATCCCTCCGCGGCTATATTGTCCGCAGCTATGCTGCTGCGCCACCTCGGCGACGAGGCCAATGCGGCCCGCATCGAGGAGGCCGTGGCGGCGGATGTCTCCACTCGTGGAGATGGCCCGCTCAATACCACGGAAATTGGGGATCGAATCGCGGCCGCACTGGCCTAGCCACACGGTATGTTTGACGCATGAGCGTCGAACTAGACGAGGTCCGTGGCTTCCTCGCCCAGCATGAGCCCTTTTCCCGCCTTACAGGCCCCGTCCTTGATGAGCTTTCCGCGGCGTTGCGTATTCGCTACGCACGCCGCGGGGAAGAACTCGTTGCCGCAGGAGCGAACAACGATACTCTTTTTATCATCCGCTCTGGAGCGGTCGATGTCATCGACCCGGACGGACTGCTCTTGGATCGCCGTGAGGCGGGTTTTGCCTGTGGCTACTCCTCGCTGGTCAGTGGCTCTCTGAGCCACTTTTCTCTCGAGGCCGTAGAAGATAGCCTCCTCTTTGAGCTAGATCGCCCTGGTTTTCTCGCTCTTATTGAGGAGAATCCAGCGGTCGAGCGCTTTTATTCAGCCCAGTCGCGCCAAGTCCGAGCAGCAGCAAAGGAGCTCGTGGATGACGCGCCGACCGATGTCCTGCGCACCAAGATCTCCGAGCTCTTGGGCGATCCGGCGTTGCAGGCTTCGCCCGAGACCAGCATCCGCGAGGCCGCCACATTGATGGCTGAGCGTGGGGTATCCTCCTTGCTCATTGCACAGGGCACGAGCCTGCAAGGGATCATCACTGATCGTGACTTGCGCGCTCGAGTACTGGCCGCCGGGGTAGATCCAGCTACGCCTGTCTCCGAGATTATGACCCCGCACCCAGTCACGGTGGCCTCCGATGCGCCGGCTATGGAGGCGCTGCTGCACATGGCGCAGATGTCCATTCACCATCTGCCTGTGGTTGATAGTGGCAAGCTCGCCGGGATCATCAGCCAGAGCGATATCACGCGGCTTTTGCACAATGACCCCATTTATCTCACCGCAGACTTTAGCCGGCGATCCTCGCCCGCAGCCTTGGAAGGCGCATATGGTGAGGCAGCTACCCTGGCCGCGCGCTACGTAGAACGCGGCAGCTCGCCGCAGGAGGCGGCGAGCATGCTCACCCTGGCTGCCGACGCCCTTGGCCGCCGACTGTGCACCCTCGCAGAGGAAGAACTGGGCCCGCCTCCTGTGCCTTATGCCTTCGTCGCGGTGGGCTCACAAGGCAGACGCGAGATGGCAATGGCCTCTGATCAAGACAATGCGCTGGTCTTAGATGATTCCTATGATGAGGCCGCGCACGGGGAGTACTTTGCGCAATTGAGTGAGTATGTCTGCCGCGGCTTGGCCGGCGCGGGCCAGGTGCTGTGCCCCGGGGAGATGATGGCAATGGTGCCGCGCTGGCGCATGACGGTATCTGACTGGAAGGCAACCTTCCACGATTGGATTGCCGCACCAGAGCCGGATGCCCTGCTCAACGCGCAGATCTTTTTCGATATGCGCTCCATCTTTGGCGCACAGCAGCTCGTCTCCGAGGTGCATTCCTATGCGGTTTCCGCCGCCCGCCCCGCGCGCAGGCTCCACGCTCACTTAGCAAGCCTAGCCGCGCGCCGCGAGCCGCCTTTGACATTCTTCCGCGGGCTCGTGGTTGAACGCGATGGGGACTACGCCGACACCCTTGACATCAAGAAGGGCGGAACGGCTGGCATTGTCCAGATGGCGCGTCTTTTTGCCCTGGCAGGGGGGATGGAAGCCGTAGATACGCGCGAGCGCCTGCGCCAATCCGCTGGGGATACGGTTAGTGCCCAGGGGGCGAGAGATCTGGAGGATGCCTTTGATTTCCTCACCTTTATAGGGCTGCGCCACCAAGCAGCGCAACTGCGGGCGGGTGAGGCGCCGGATTATCACATTTCTCCTAAGTCCTTGACCAAGCTCGAACGCGAGCGGCTGCGTGATGCCTTCAGGGCTATTAAGTCCATGCAATCGGCGCTGGCCACCAAGTATCCGGTTCGGAATATCTGATGGGTATCTTCGATCGCTTTCGAGACCGGCTGGACCTGCAGGCGCCGGCGCCTTCGACAAGCGTGGCCGAGCTTGACCTTTTGGCGGTGGACATGGAGACCACCGGAGTGCATCCGGGTAAGGACCGCCTTCTTTCCATCGGCTGGGTGCCGGTCACAGGCGGGAGAATAATCCTGGCACAGGCGGGCTACGTCCTCATCAAAGGATCGCAGGTGGGGGACTCGGCCACCATCCACGGCCTGACGGACCAGGCTTTGGAGGCGGGAGTGGACTATGACGAGGCCATCGCGAGATTGCTCGATGCGCTGCGCGGAAGGGCGCTGCTGGCACACTTCGCCGCCTTAGAGGTGGGTTTCTTGAGCGCAGCTACCACGAGGCTCCATGGTGTGCGGCCGCGGCTGCGGGTGGTGGATACTTTTGCCTTGGAGCGCCGGCACATGGAGCGGATGGGGACCTACCCGCGTGGAGAAGACCTGCGTCTACCCCGGGTGCGTGAGCGCTATGGATTGCCACGCTATGCAGCGCACAACGCTCTTAGCGATGCCCTGGCCTGTGCCGAGCTCTACTTGGCCCTGAGCGCAGACCGGGGGAGTGATACCTTGGGCGACCTCACCCGTGTTACACAGATTAACAACAATTAAGTGGAGCCTTTGCATAGCCGTTAATGAGGATCTTAGTAGTATGGCCGTTATGCGTTTAGGAAGAATTGCTCACCCTGATGGGATATGTTTTGCCGTTATTGACGGCCCCGATGAAGCTCCAGCAGAACAACTAGTAGTGAAGGAAATTGCTGGAACGCCCTTTACCAGCCCGGAGCCAACCGGACGCGAGTGGAAGTTGAGCGATGTCCGCCTCCTGGCTCCTACCTTGCCCACCAAGGTCGTTGCGCTGGGACGCAACTACGCCGACCACGTCGCCGAGGTATTCAAGCAGTCCGCGGATTCGCTTCCGCCGACCATCTTTATCAAGCCCTCTACCGCGGTCATCGGCCCAGGCGCCCCGATCAAGATCCCGGAATTCGCCACCAAGGTCGAGTTCGAGGGCGAGCTAGCCGTTGTCATCTCCAAGCCTTCGAAGAATATCAAGGCTGAAAACTGGAAAGCCCACGTCTTGGGTTATACCATCTGCAACGATGTTTCCTCCCGTGACCTGCAATTTCAGGACGGGCAGTGGGCGCGCGCCAAGGGCATGGACACCTTCTGCCCGCTCGGCCCCTGGATCGAAACTGACCTGGACAAGCTCAACCTCGATGATCAGAAGATCAACGCTTTCCTGACCCATGATGGCCACCGTGAGCAGAAGCAGGACTCCAACACCGACCAGATGATCGTGAAGATGGGCGGCATCCTTGAGGAGATTTCCGCCTCCTTCACCCTCTTGCCCGGTGACGTCATCACCACCGGTTCTCCGGCTGGCACTGCACCGATGGTCCCGGGGGACTCCATCGAGATCGACATCCCTGGCGTGGGTTCGCTCATCAACCCCATCGCTCGGGCTTAGTTACAGGCTCAGCGCTAAAGCCCCAGCGCCCGCAGGATGGTGCGCAGCTTGGCCGAGGTTTCGGCCAGCTCCTCCTCGGCGATGGAATCCTCCACGATTCCGCCGCCTGCCCAGGCGCGGGCACTAAGGCCCTCGCCGCCCACTTCAGCGCAGCGAATGGCCACCATGTATTCTCCGTCCCCGCTGCTATCACACCAGCCCACGGCCCCGGCGTAGAAGCCGCGGTCGGTCTCGGCGGTATCGATAAGCGCCTGCGCAGCCTCGGTAGGGGTGCCACAGATAGCTGGGGTGGGATGGACTAAGGTGGCAAGCTCGAGGGCACTAATACTCGGATCCTGTAGGGTGCCGGCCACCGGCGTCCCCAGGTGCCACATCTCATTGGTGGACATCAACTCCGGCGTCTCCGGTGCGTCAAGGTGCGTACACAAGGGGCTCAAGATGCGGCGCAGATGCTTGACGACGAATGCGTGCTCCCGCAGGTCCTTCCCCGAGTGCAGGAGGTCTTGACCTGCGACATAATCGCGTGCCTTGTCTGCCAAGCGCGGGGTAGACCCGGCCAGCGGAAAGGCCGTGACCGTGGAACCCTGCTTCTTCACCAGTACCTCCGGTGAGGAACCAACGAGCATCGCGCCTGGGCGGCCGGCCGGGGTGAGATCAGCAATGAATCCATCGCGGTTGGCGGAAAGATCAATAAGGCGCGCGGCAACGAGGCGGGGATCCACTGGGCGCGCGAACTCGATGTCGACTGCGCGGGCCAGCACGACCTTCTCCAGCTTCGAGGACTCGATGGTGGCAATGGCTGCCTCCACGCGGCGCAGGTGCTCCTCGGGCTCGGGATCAAAACCCACCACGCGGGCCTGCAGCGTGCCCTGGCGATAGTAGGCATGTGGCTCGAGGGGGCCTTCCTCCCGAATGATGCTGCGTGGCACCGTCAACGCAGCCGGCTCACCCACATCAAAAGGCAGGGCGCCGACGACCATCTCCACCTCGCCGGCGCGCAGTGCCTCGATGGCATCCTGGGGATCCTGGAAGGTTCGCAGGCTGCCCTGGGTGCGCACCGATCCCGTTGCTCGGGAGAGGAGGAAATCGGGCGCGGTGGTGGGTCTGTCTGCGTGCATGTCCATCCACCTTAGTTCTTGGGCTTTTATCTACAGAATTCGCACCGGAAGATTGTCCAACTTTCCTCCCCTTATCCAAGCCGCGCACCTGCCTGAACTACGATGTAGGGCATGACTGAAGTTCGTGTACGTTTCTGCCCATCTCCAACCGGCACCCCGCACGTCGGCATGGTGCGCACCGCCCTATTTAACTGGGCCTATGCGCGCCACACCGGCGGCAAGCTCATCTTCCGCATCGAGGACACCGATGCTGCCCGCGATTCCGAGGAATCCTTCCAGGCGATTATCGATTCCCTCAACTGGCTCGGCCTGGGCTGGGATGAGGGAGTGGGCGTCGGCGGCCCCGATGCTCCCTACCGCCAGTCCCAGCGCATGGACATCTACGCTAACGTCCTTGAAAAGCTCAAGGAGGCCGGCTATGTCTATCCGGCCTATTCCACCGCGGAGGAAGTAGAGGAGCGCCACAAGGCCGCCGGGCGCGACCCGAAACTCGGCTACGACAACTTCGACCGCGATCTCACCGCAGAGCAGGTCGCCGAATTCGAGGCCGCCGGACGCAAGCCGGTCTGGCGCCTGCGCATGCCGGAGCAGGACTGGTCCTGGAACGACCTCGTGCGCGGGGAGCTGACCTTCAAGTCCTCCACCCAGCCGGATTACGTGGTCGCCCGCTCCAATGGCGCCCCGCTTTATACCCTGGTCAACCCGGTCGATGACGCGCTCATGCGCATCACCCACGTCTTGCGCGGCGAGGATCTGCTTTCCTCCACCCCGCGTCAGCTGGCCATGTATGAGGCGCTCAAGGGCATCGGCATCGCCACCTTCACCCCGGAGTTTGGCCACCTGCCCTTCGTCATGGGGGAGGGCAACAAGAAGCTCTCCAAGCGCGACCCGCAGTCCAACCTCTTCAACCACCGTTACGCCGGCATCATCCCGGAGGGCATGCTCAACTACCTCTCTCTGCTGGGCTGGTCCCTGTCTGCCGATCAGGACATCTTCTCCGTCGATGAGCTCGTTGCCAACTTCGACATCCATGACGTGCTGGCCAACCCCGCCCGCTTCGACCAGAAGAAGCTCGAGGCCATCAACGCCGACCACATCCGTCTGCTTGAGCCCGCCGACTTCGCTACCCGCCTGCGCGAGTACCTGAGCGAGTACACCGACTTCCCGGCCGACTACGACTCCGCCAAGTTCGCCTTCGCCGCCGACCTCGTACAGACCCGCATCAAGACGCTTTCCGAAGCCTATGGTCTCCTCGCCTTCCTCGTCATCCCCGACGCCGAACTCACCCTGGATGAGAAGTCCGCGAAGAAGAACCTCAAGGAAGACGCCCTCCAGCCGCTTGAGGTCTCCATCGACATCCTCGAAGGCATCGACCCCGCCGACTGGAACACCGCCACCATCGAGGCCGCCCTTTCCAAGGCCCTTATCGAGGACCTCGAACTCAAGCCCCGCAAGGCCTACGGTGCCCTGCGCGTTGCCATCTCCGGCCAGGCCGTCTCCCCGCCGCTGTTCGAATCCATGGAGCTGCTGGGCAAGGACTCCACCCTCTACCGCCTGCGTGCGGCCAAGGAGCGCACGCCCTTCGTCCCCGCCACTCAGTAGGGAAGCAACTACTAGCTAACTTCCATGGTTGTCATTAGGTAACCAGACCACGCTCGCCCGGCGCCTCAAAAATCACCAACTAGCTGCCGATTTGGCGCTTTCGGGCGGTGGTGGTTATAGTTATAAACCGTTGCAGAGAGCGCGACGGAGCGAGTACAATCCCTCCGAACAGAGCTCAATGCAATGATTGGCCTATGGTGTAATTGGCAACACAGCGGTTTCTGGTACCGCCATTCTAGGTTCGAGTCCTGGTAGGCCAGCAGTGAGAACTGCCGAAGCAGCAATCACTTGTTCTATGCCCCGTTCGTCTAGCGGCCTAGGACGCCGCCCTCTCACGGCGGTAACACGGGTTCAAATCCCGTACGGGGTACAAAAGCACAATCCCGGGTCACATGCAGTATCGTGGCTCGGGATTTTCTCGTCCGGGTGGAGGCCCATTTTGAGCGTCTCCGTTATCGGCGTTGATAATGCAGGCGTGGTTTCGATCTTCAGTAGTGGTAGCGGGCCTGAAGAATGATTAGATCTTCTCCAGCGACTAGATAGACCAGGCGGTGTTCATCGGTGATCCGCCGTGACCACGCCCCTTGTGCGCCGTACTTGAGTTGCTCGGGCTTTCCAATGCCTTCGAAAGGTTCGCGCAGGCATGCATCGATCAGGGTGTTGATGCGTTTTAGTATGCGCCGATCAATGGTTTGCCAATGCTTATAGTCCTCCCACGCCGACTTGTCCCAGACGAGACGCATTATTCGTCTCGGTCAAGCTCGTGCTCCTGGACCGCGCCTGCGCGTGCACGCTCATAGGAATCAAGCAGCCTGCGCGCATTTGCCGGAGAACGGAATAGATAGGCCGTCTCCTGCCACGCTGCGTACTCGTCGGCGGGCATCAAAACGGCATTGCCTTTGCGAGAAACGATCTCCACTGCGTCCCGATCGGCGTTGATTCGCTCGATCAATGGAAAGAGCGTCCTCCGGGCTTCACTTGCGGTGATGGACATTGCTGGAACCTCCAATCATTCTGCCAACATGTACCACATTACGGTACCACCCATTCAGAGTGGAGTCACCGTCTCCGCCATGGCCGCGGGAGGCAGGGGAAACTACCTGAGTCTTTCATCGAGAGCTTCCAGAGCAGCGTCCCAGGGAATGCGCTCCTGCTCGATACGGATCTTGCCATGCATGAGCAGGGCCCGCCGGGTATCGGACTCTTCGCTGCTGAGGAGCGGCAGGTCGGTGGCATAGTTGCCTGGGTCCGGGACGCCGAGGTGGGCCCAGCGGTCGACGTCAGCTGGCGACATAAGCACAGACTCAACCGTCGGGAAGTGGTGGCGCAGCCGGTGAAGGATAGCAAAGCCCTCGGCATCGAGGTCACCCCAGTACACAAGCCTTTGGCAGCGGTGGAGCCACGGCAGGCGGTCTAGCATGCCCACCGCGTAGCCAGCACCCCATACTGCGACGGTGCTAGGCCAAGCGTTAGTCAGATTTAAGAAGGTTTCCTTGTTCTCTACTATCAATGCGACTTGTGGCCCGCTCGATGGCCCGCCTGCTGGCCACAGCGTGGAAGCCTCTGCGAGGGGAGTGGAGACATCGATAAGCCCAGTGCCCAGTGATCTATCTAAGATTCGCAGGCGGATAAGGTGATCGCCGGAGACGAGACCAAGGTCTTCGACTCCTAGCAGATGGCGCACCAACCGTGCGTGGTGCTCCAGCCATTTGCCGTGGACTCCCGCCACGGGCACGCTACGGGGGCGCAGGCCAGAGCTAGGATTGACCCGAAACCAGTCCACCACTTGAGGTACCCAGGCGCATTCTTGCGGTGTTAGGTCGCGCCACAATTGAATTACTTCTAAGGCACGTTCGGTATTTGCACTGCCGAGGAGCACCAGTTTTTCCTGTAGAGCCTTAAAGTCCTCTGTGGCACCCGCCAGTGCGGCGAACTCCGCAGGGGTCGACGTGCTGATGCGAGTTGGCACCTGCTGGATTCCCAAGCCAGCGCGATGCCAGTGCTTGCTTTTGGTTGTGATGCTTCCGGGGCCAGTCCAGCCCTGCCAAGTGCGGATAAAATCCTGAACCGTGTCAAAATCTATCGAGGCGGTAGAGGCTTGAGGAGCGTGGAGAGGTAAGGACCACTCATATGAATCGGCATCGAGAAGCTCCGGAAGCCGCGAAGCGAACTGTCTGGCGGCGAGCCGGGAAACGTCGGCAGGAAACCTCACTGTGTGCCCTCCGCGGAAGAATCGATGTGGGCCCACCCAGACCTTGCCACGTCGTTGCCTTTGTCATCGACTCCTTCGGAGTAATTGATTACTACGGTGCCGTCAACGTAGGGAGAGAGCGTTTGAACGAGCTTTAGGGGTGTGGCCAAAACCATGTGGAATCCGAACTCGCTAAAAATATTCATAGCGGTGCGAGTAAAAGCGGGATCGGCGCGGTCGAAGGCCTCGTCGAGCACTACCGTGGCGTAGCGCGGATGCGCCTCGTCGGCTTCGGCGAGGCGGAAGCGCAGTGCCGCAGCCAAGCAGAAGAACACCAGTTTCTGGGCCTGCCCGCCGGAAAGGGAAGCCGAATCGACGTAGGTGTTTAAAACGCCTCCTGTGGCGTCGATCTCCGAGGCGATGAAGCGGACATGCAGGCGGGTGTCTAGGACCAGACGGCGCCAGCGTTGATCCTCGGCGTTGTCACTGCCGAGGCGATCCAGGATGATGGAGAGTGCTTGGTAGCGCTTCTCGGCCTCCTTAATGTCTCGGTCGCGAGTGGCGGCCATCGCGCCACTTGTTGCCTCCGTGAGATCGTTCATAAACTTCAACGCATCAGCATTGCGGTTGTCCCGGACTTCGACCTTTAACCAGCGGCCGGCATTAAACTCCGAATCTCCGAGTGATTCGTTGACCGGTTGCAATCGCGTTTCGATATCTCCGCGGGCGCGGCGCAGCGCAGTAGATAACGCGCCTAGGTTCTTCACTGAGCTTTCATTCATGAGGTCGAGGAAACGTCCCTCAAAATCACCTAGTCGATCGCGGCGCAGGAATGTCAGGCGATTGATGGCCTCGCCCGCGAAGCTGGGATCGTCTCGCAGCTCAGACTTCTCGGCCGGCCATTCGGAGATGTACTGGGTCAATATCCGGGTGATGCGGGAATTCGCCTCAGTGATAGCGGTCTCGCAGGAAGAAATCGTGGCATCGAGTTTCCCGATAATTTTTTCGGTCATCTGGTCAATGTTGCGCTGAGTCACGCGACGAGTGATTTCGCCGATGAGAGAGCTTAACTCCGCGTAGGTAGCGTCCTCGACCTTCTCGCGGTTGGCCAACTCGGATTCCAGGCGGGCTACGTCTTGGTTGACGGTAGTAATTTCTCCTGCGAGCTGCGCAGCCTTGCGGTCGGCGGCTCGGTAACTGGAGTTTACCTCCGCATAACGATTCTCTGCTTCGTTGACCAACTGCTGGAGCTGCGCCAACTCAGGGGAAGTTAGGATATCAGCGCGCTGTTTTGCCAAGGCCTCGAGACTGGCATCATCGACACGGATGTCGATCTGGTCAAAGGTATACTGGGCAATCTTTTCTGCGCAATCGATCATCTCTCGTTCACGGTCGATCAGGCGTTTCTTTTCTTTAATTCGGTTCTCAGTGGCAGTGATCTTTGAGTTCAGTCTGGAGATTTCTTTACGCAACAGCTCGACTTTCTCGTCGTTGGAGGTTCCCAAACGATAAGAAGAGAGATCACCTAGCCTGCGGCGGTCATCTTTGACATAGCCGACCGATCCATCCTTGTGGGTTCGCTCACGCACAAGCCCTTTGATGGTTGCGCCCTGTTGATGGGCTCCAAGGGCTTCTAGTTCTTGTTCGTTATCGACGCATTCGTAGTCATAAACTCGCAGTATCTCGTTACGCACCCACGTCGACATTGGTGCCTCGAGGAAGCCGAGCTTATTGCTCAGGGCCCTTGGGCTCCCAGAACGGCGGGAAGGAACAATGTTTGATGGAATGACTCGATAAGTTAATCGAATGCCGAGGCTAGTCCGATTGACGTAGCTATTGATGGTGCGCGCAAGACGCTCAGGGACCAACAGTGTGGTGGCGAAGCTGCCCAAGAGTCTCTGGACGACCGGCTCCCAGCGCCGCTGATCATGGCGAACATCGATGAGCTCACCGGCGAATGGAAGTTCCTGTTCAGTGACTTGCAACGACTCAGCAAGTTGCTTCCTTACGTGAATATAGCGCCGGTCTATATTACTGCTGCGCTGACTCAAGGAGCTTAACTCGGCCGCAAGTTCTTCGCTCTGCTTCTTTAAACCGCGGCGGTCCACTTCATCACTGATCTGTTCTGCTTCCCAAAGGCTAATCTGCTCAGGGGAGTTCGACTCAATCTCTTGGACTTGGACTAGCAGCTGTGCGTATCCTTCGGCGTCGGTGGGCATGGCGCCTCCGACGGACTGCACAGCATTGTGGACTTTAGTTCTATTTTCTAGGCGCCATGCGCGCTTTTCCCTAGCCCGAGAGTCTTGTTCCTCAAGGACTCCAAGACGGCCATCACCTTGGGCCTGGAGCGCCGCAGTGGCCGAGGTAACCTGCTTTTGCGCTTGGTCTAGTGCTTCTTGCAATTGAGCAACATGGGAGTCAGCTGCCGTTACCTCCGTGGTCAACTCTGCCAAGCGATCGCGGTTCCCCGCTAAGTGCAAACTGTCTCGGACCGCCGGAAAGGCCCGCTTCATCTCTAGTGCGTGAGCTTTGCTGACCTCCGCGTTGGAGCGTTGGTCCCGCAGGCCAACCAGTGGCTGAAGAGTATCGATCTGGGCGCGGACGTCGACGACGCGGTGATAGGCCTGGCGCAGATCGTCGAATTGTTCGACCGCTTCCTCGGCCATGGCGAAAGTAGTCGGCGGCTCGAGCATATAGTCGCGAAAGAGTTGGTCGAGGCTCGTCAGGGACTTCGCCGACTGTGTACGATGCAGGAGCAGTTGCGCTTCTTCGCTGCGCATGCCCAGACGCGGCCGAAAGTAGTCGGCGAAAACGCGGTATTGGTCGCTGAAGCGACCATCGGCGAATGTGCTCTTTATCTTTCGCTTGTCGACGCCTGCCTTGAGAAACTGTTCGAATTCTCGTACATCGACGCTGGCGGGAATCATGCCATAGAATTTCTGTACTTGCGCGTTTGCCGTGTCACCTGCCCTTAGATAGAACAGGCCGACGAGTGTGAAGACGGTGCCTTTAGCGTTGTCATAAGTCAGCCCGACTACAGAGTAGGTGGCTTTGCTGCGCAGGAAGGTCGAGGCGATGCCGCCGGTCTCGGCATTTTCCCGGCGCCGCCATGCGCCCCGGATATAGGACGCCAAGGTACGTCCTTGTTCCCGCCTGAGTCCTTGTTGTGCCGCCTCATTGAAATGAACCTTGACGGGAGGAACGAGGATGGAGGACATGGCATCGAGGAGAGTGGATTTACCAGATCCAGAGCCGCCGGTGATGAGATGCCCGCGGCGGGCGATGGGCATGTCGACATAACCCGAAAAGGTGCCCCAGTTGATCAACTGAACTCGGGAGAGCCGGAATTGCCCGGGGTAGACGTCACTCATAGCTCGTCCTTTGCACTACTCGTTTTATCTTTTGCGGCGTAACGCGCGTACTCATCCCGGAGCGCGGTTACAGTGTCAGCATCGAAAATATGGCGCAACACCGGAGAAACCTCATAGCGCCCGGCGGTTTCGGTGTCATCGAGTAGGTTATAGGTGTTGCGTATGCGGGTGATCGCAGCGTTAAAACGCTTGGTATATGCAGCGTCATCCAAGTCATCTGAACGCTGGTAGGAACGAACCTGGTCACGCAGTTCCTCCGCATCAATGATTACGCGCTCTCCGGGAGTGCTCAGACCTAGTTCACTGCGCAGGTGCAAGAGGATCAACGTATCGACGTGCTTAAGTCGGTCGACGCGCAGCACTGCGGGAACCTTTAAGTCGTTGTCTATTGTGACCATACGAGTAAAGGCGATTCCGGCTTCCTCATCGATGATCAGGTCGAGGAATACATCGGCGAGGCGGCTACGGAGGGCCTCGGTGTCCGTGATGAGAGCTGACCACAGATCCGGATGTTTAGACTTGCGCATCAATGGACCTTTTAGGAGCTGTACCAAAGCGCGGCGAGAGTCAAGGGTCAAAGTTCCCAAGTCTCCGGTCCATAACGGGTCAGTATTTGACATCTACATTTCCTCCAGGCTTGTCACATCAAAAGAGTACTGGTCGATGGTGGCACGGCGCGTTGAGTCGCCCTCTTCCCAGGAAACTTCCCCGGCCCTTCCGCTAGGGATACCGTATTTGAGTCCCAAGTGGAGTAACCCGACAATGCTACCCAGTCCCTGAGTTGCGGGGTGCCTGGTCAATACTTGGCTGATGGTGGCTTGGCCAGTTCCTGAAGTCACGGTGTCCCGAACTGAGTTGATCAGCTCCTCTAGATCAATTTCGGACTGACGGACCGCAGACAATAGCTCTTTAACGTCCAGTGCTTGCGGCGCATTTACTGCAGTTTCGCCCTCAACTATTTCTTCACCAGGATTAGTGAGAACAATTGAGCTCACTGACTGGATACTCATACCGATACGTTGAAGGGGAGTCTCCATGGCATGAATCGCACTCAGTTCAAATTTTTCAACGGCGTCAGCAGCCAGAGCACGGGTTTCTCGGATCAGCTCAATCATTCTCCGGTCCTCCGCGAACTGCTCGCTGGCGACATAATGGCGAAGCGAACGCGCCAGCCCTGTCATTACGGAGTTCACTTCGGCTCCGGATTCCTCCATGTCTCGGATGAGACGGCGCAGCGATACTCGGGTCTCTGGATCAAGTTCGCGTGCGGACTCGCTACTGAGAATCTTGTCGATCCAATTATCGATGTAGGCGCTGCGCTCTGGGTCCGTAATGATGGAGTAGAAGCCATTGAAACTGCGACCTGCCTCTGAGCTGCTGATGACATCGACGCCGGTGAAAATATCGTCTAAGACGTCACCGCGGGTGGAGTCAGGATCCAGTAATTGTCGGCGCAGGGTCCGGTTTAGGACCTCGAACTCGTGACGCACGCGTGCGAAGTCGGCGGGTACTGAAGACGCGGAGGTTAATATATCCCCGATCCTTTCAGACACCAGATCTGGAGATGGCAACTCAAAGTCACCGCGTGAGACTCGTTCGATTTCACGATCTAGGCGATCTCTTTCGAGTTGCAGGCGTTCGAGGCGCGAGGAGATGTTCGGGTCGGTGTCTCGAGCAAGGCTGCCTAGAGCTTCGGAGATTGATTCCAACCGCGAAGCAGTGACTGAGGAGCGTGGCTTTTCCCAGCTCTGGACTGTATGAAGAGCACTTAGCGCGTCTGTGGAAGGTTCAAGCAATTCTCCGGTTCGCTGGTTTCCTGCCTTGCGCATTAGCCACCGACTGCGAACCCAATCGGTGCAGTATTCTGCTGGAGTCTTTGGCAGATCCATCCCGTTTTGACGAAGCACCGCCAAGTCTGCCGCCATTAATTCATACAGCTCGGATGCCGGACGCGCGGTAGGAGAGTCGCCGAAGTGAACGGCAACGGTAGCCAGCACAAAAGGCGCATTAGTGGCGGTCAACAGGCGGACGGCTGAGGAGTCCTTCAGAATGCGTTGAAATGACAACACTTGGGAGAGCGAGCTCATGGTCATTAGTGTGCCACAAGGCTTGGACACACCAAGATGATTAGAACAAATGCTCGCGCGAGAAAATACCGCTCAGGATGTTAGTCAGACACTCCCTAGCAAGCACTTCCTAGGCGGTATTCCTCAGCCTCCAACATCAAACGAGCAGTGTTGGAGTGATTCATATGAAACTAAATATCGTCTTCGCCACCGGGGCCACCTTCATCTTCCCAGCGCTTGAGCTGGCGAGTCTTCGAGGCGTTGTGGCGTTTGCGTACTCCGTAGCCGTAGTTCTCGTCTTCTGCGATGAAGGCGACGCCGTAGTTCTCGAGGGTCTTGTAAAGGCGAGCCTTTTCTTCGAGGGTGAGCCTACCAACGCGCTTCTCAAAGTCCCTGACTTGTTGCCGGGTTAGACCGTCATCTTCGGCGATGATAAGAGAGTTGACTTGAGCGAGGGCGCGTCCGGCGCGGGCGAGCCCTGGAGTGATGTCTTGTGGAAGTACACGCATGATCTGATCCTTTCTTGATTTAAAACACGATTGGTAGAGTATGTGAATTGGATCTCAGTTTACCTGTGATTATACAGCTTGGGTAGCTGTTCCAACAGCCCCGCCGAGCACTCCCTGGTACAGCACGAAATGCTCTGCGGGATTCAATAAATTACGGGTTTCGCGGAGGCGCCGTCACCAGTCTCAGTTAGGCTGCCGTTCCGGGAGGTTTCTGCAGGGTCATTGCATGCTCGATCTTGGCCTCGAACTCGGGAAGTAGCTTCGAGTATTTGTATCCGGGGTAGAGCTTGTATTGGTGCTCGTAGACCTGCATCAGGGCCGAGGCTAGGGAAAGCCAGCGAGTAGGCGCGTCTGGCCATAGTTCACAGGCTAGGTCCCACGTCGCGCTGTCGCTGGAAAGGTAATGCCACTGGGTCATCCACAGGTCTGGTGAATTTAAGACCTGGAGGCTCGGCGGGTTCTCCTCGTGTTCCTTCAGCTCCGCCTCGATTGCTTCCTGGGTCAATGGATCGAGCCACAGTTTGCGGATCTCGTCCGCCGCAATCTGGTTGCTGAGTCTAAGTAACTGGTCCCTAATCATGGCATCGACGAGGGACCGACCCGTCTGGGCTACCACTTTGTTAGTCAACTCACTCAGCTTGGTCAGCGCCAATTCTTCCCACTCACTCATCATCTGCTCATAGCGTTCGTCGAGCTGGGATTCTGTTATTTCGTAGCCAGCCGCCTCGTAGGCCTGTCTCATCGTGTCTTTGAGTATCAGCAACGGGGTCTCCTTCTCGTATGAAGCGCAGTTAAAAGCCTCAGTTATGTCTCGTCCTTGGCGTGGCTCCGCATTGTAGAGGAGGTCTTGGACATGCTCTCTGGGTAAGGCCTGCGGCAGTGTAGTTGGTCCAGAAAAGTGAGACAACTGAGGTTTGGTGACGGCGAATCTTACGCGTCGGCTGGACTTGAGGAGATGTGGGGTGCTGTAAAGCGCAGCTTAGAACGTGGGGAAAGACAATTTTCAATGGGGGAGGTACCGGATCATCAACAAACTCGGCGTTCAAGCGCTCGTGACAGGAGGAGAAACCCAGAACTACTCTTGTAATCGCACTACAGCCAAGCCTTGCCAGTCGCAGCAAAGCATGCCACGCCAAATAGCGTGGAACCGCCCTACCGGCAAGGTACAGCGGTTCGGCCCCCACTGAAGGCTACTGGCAGGTGGGGGCCAACTTAAATTTCGAGAAGAGTTGTGAATTTCTCGACATATTCGGCGAATAAGTTCGCAGTCGGGTCCACATGGGTTTTACTTCGGCGGAAAGCCACGCCGAACTAGATCTAGGAGCCACAGTGTCTGTTCTTCTGCGGGCGAAACCCAAGCGAAATGGACGCCATGTGGCACCACTCTTTGTCGCCTCAGTGCCTTAATAAATCTCCTGTCGCGGTAGTTGTCATTGTTCTCACGGCGAGCTTCAAAGATGAGGCCGGAAAGTTGTGGTATCTGGGGGACAGCATGGGAGAGCAGCGCTCGCATGCAGTCACGGCGCGCATCTTCGAGTGCCCGCTCAGGTGAGAGAGCGGTTTTGCAGCTTATGAAGGTGGGGTCTTTCCATTCTTGGCAATGACTCAGCAGATTCTTGGCACGTTGCCGGTCCACGTCGGATTGTAGTGCTTCAGTGGCGTGCCATTATTGTGCCGCAGCTGTTTCAACTAACGCCTGCCTAATGGCGGGCAAGTCCGCATGACGAAGTTGAACTGCGGTTAAGAAGTAGAAGGATTGGCTGAAGCTCTCCTGGGAAGTCGAATATGTCTCGTCAAAATAGAGGGACTCAGCGGAAGCTTCGCTGTAGATGCGAATCAATGAGGGGTGCAGCGGGCGATGCATAATCATCTTCTCATTTTGGCTTCTGGGTGGTTTGAGTTCCAGCTCTTGGCTCAGATTAACCGAGCACGGGAACACGCGTAGACCAGAAGTCCAACAGCATCTTTTGGCGCCTACTGAAGTAGGATTACCGGCGGTAATGGTTTAGGAAAAGTTCAGAAAGAGCGTGAAATGTCGGATTCGAAATTCTTGCTGTATTTGCATGGTGTGAGCACAAGCAAGACTCATGACAGTGGCTCCAGCGAAGCATGGAAAACGGCTCTATTTGCAGAACTAGAAGAGTTGGGTTTCCGCAACCTAGATTCATTTCGCGTTATTGAGCCTTCCTATACAGACCTGCTGCATTCGAACGATGCTAAAGCTGACGTTCCGCCGACGACCACGAAGCGTTTGGGCAAAGTGGAAGCCGAAGATCACCTCCGGGCTTATCAGGAGAGGGTCTCTGCCCTTGAGGTTAAGTGGGGATATAGCTACGAGGGCCCAGGCATGGCGTACCAAGATTCCCTCGTGTCCGCGGTTAAGAATATCGGGGCATTTCGGCAGGCGAAGTCTTATGTTGAAGATGACAACGTCAGAGCCCAAGTACTCAGCAAGATTCTGGATTCACTTCCTGATGAAGGGCGGCTTGTCATTGTGGGCCATAGTCTTGGCTCGGTCATCGCTGCAGATCTCGTGACGCGGATATCCCCGAAAGTACAAGTGGAAGGGATGATTACCGTGGGCAGTCCGCTCGGGACCTCATACTTCTCAGGAAAGAAGCTGACGAAGGAACTGGTCAACTCGCCCCAGAATCTTGGGTGGTGGGTAAACCTTTGGGGAACAGGAGACCCTGTAGCGGCATCACGGGGGATTTCAGCCAAGATTGAATGGGTCCTCGACTTGCCGGTAAAGACCGGTTGGAAGCCCGTGCCGGCGCATTCTTCCAAGAACTATCTATCCAACCCAAATGTGGCGAATCTTATCGGCACTGCGCTGCTCGGCCCGCTGTGCAGAGAAATCGTCCCAGTGGATTCTGGTGTCGACGTTCCCTTTGACCAGGCCGAATGGTTGGCCGTGGCGGCGCTGCGCTACGTATACCTTGTGGAGTGCCAGCTTAAGGAGAATAGCAAGAGCAAGAAAGACAAAGAGACGTTGGAGCGGTATTCCGGGGCCCGCATCCTCGTCCAATCGCGCGCGATAACGGAGCTGATTGAACGCAGAAAGACTGAAGCTAAGCCCATTCCCTCTGAGCTCATTCGGATGAGCATAGAACTCGCTGAGGAGGGAAAGAAGACGGCCCCAGAACCTACTCAGCTGACACGACTGAGCCGAGAAGACGCAGTGGAAATCGTGCCGCGTCTTTTGACCGAGAACCTCATTAATCCCTATGAGATCTCCATCCGCGAGGAGATTAGAAAAGAGGCTGCTAAAGATCTTAGCGCGGAGCTGGGGTTGAGAAGCACCTTCGGCGTGCAAGCGCTGGAATCAATTCAGCTTGTCCAAGAAGAATTGCGAGGAGGCAGTAACGCCCTTGGGAACGGGCTTATTCTGGGCGCTGCCGGCTTGGGGGCGGTGGCAATGGTAGTCGCGACAGGTGGACTTGCCCTGGCAGCGGCTCCGGGTGCATTTGGAGCCGCGGCGGTGACCAGCGCTTTAGCTGCTTTTGGCCCAGGTGGAATGATTGGGGGGCTCTTTAGCTCCGGCGCCTTGTTGAGTGCCGGAAGTGGAACTCTAGCTCTTAGCCTCTCAAACACCCGAGCTAGTGCTGCGGTTGTGGAAGAAATGCTCGTGTTACCGCTCGTGGAGGCAGAACTTCGCAAGCAGCTTAAGCTTGAGGCAAATCCTTCGATCTGGTTTGAGATCGTTGAAGCGGAAATGAATGTCCGCCGTGAGTACCAGCAACTTGTGCCTTTCTGCGACCATAAGTCTGCGGCGTTGAAGGGCCTAAAGTCAAAGCTCACCTCTATAGTACGTGCCCTCGACTTCTTGAGAGCACTAGGTCTTGAACCAGGCGTAGAGAAGTCTGAGGCAAAGAAAGCCCCAAAGAAGGCCGCAAAGAAAACTGCAAAGGATGCAGATGCTAAAGCGGAGCGTAGAGACGTAGGACAGCGAAAGGTTCCTAAGCTGGAGTTAGCCGCAGGCACTTCTAAGTAAGAAGCTTGGAGCCTTCGGTCATGGTCATTTGCTAAATGCCGAGTTCGAGGGGGAACTTTTGGTCTGGCGGGGCATCGCCAAGCGCGGGCAGGAGCTGTGTTGCGGGCGTGCTGTAGGGGGCGTGGGGGCCTCGTTGTCTTGGGAATTTGTTGCAGTCAGTGGCATAAAGCAAGGTCTGAGTACAGTTTTTGATTCGTCACACAAACTCGATAAAGTGAGGCTTCCTTTAGTTAGTACATCCTTTGGAGAAGGGGGCTACGCCTTGTCGCGATTTCGTTTGTTGAAGCAATGGTCTGCACTGACGGCGGTGGGACTTGCTGGTGTGATGATGGCGTCGTGTGGCGCCTCCGAGGCTGTGGACGAGGCGCCGGCGCAAGCACAGGGCGAGGGTGCCACGCAGTACCCGTTGACCTTGGAGAACTGTGGTACCGAGGTGACCATTGACAGTGCGCCGTCGCGGATAGTGTCGCTGGACCAGAACTCCACGGAGATTCTCTTGTCTTTGGGACTTGAGGATCGAATGGTGGGCACGGCTTCGTGGACGGACCCGGTGTTGGATTCGCTGGCCGAGGCCAATGACAAAGTCCCGCGCCTTTCAGACAACGCGCCGACCTATGAGGTGCTGTTGGATGCGGACCCTGATTTCGTGACCGCATCATTTGGGCGTCACTACAAGGCGGAGGGCGGGGTGGCCTCCCGCGAGCGCCTTTCCGAGACGGGCATTGGTTCTTATCTCTCACCGACCGATTGCGAGGGTGGGGTGAGCATCAACGCGGGAGGAACGCGCACCACGCCGCTGACGGTCGATGTTCTCTACCAAGAGATTCGTGATTTGGCGGCCATTTTCGATGTGCCAGAGCGCGGTGAGGAACTCGTCGACAAGCTTGAGGAGCGCACCCAGGCTGCCCTTAAGGGCGTGGATCTGCACGGCCGCAGCGTGGCCTTCTGGTTCGCAGACACCCGAGCGCCGTATATTGCCGGCGGGTTGGGCTCGGCCTCCATGCTGGCAAATATGACGGATATGAAGAACGTCTACGCCGATGTGAAGGACGATTGGCCCGCGGTTGGTTGGGAATCCTTCGTTGGCAAGGATCCGCAGATCATTGTCTTGGGGGACTTGCAGCGTGACCGTTTCCCCGGAGACCGGCTCGATGACAAGATTGACATCTTGAAGTCGGACCCGCTGACGAGCAAGCTTTCAGCCGTCCAGAATGAGTGCTTCATTGCGCTACATGGGGCGGAGATGAACCCGTCGATCCGCTACGTGGATGGGCTGGAGAAGATTCAGGCCTGGACGCGTGATGCAGGAGCATGCGCAGCTAGTGAGTAATAAGACCATTGATGTGGGGACGGGCCCAGCAAGCTCGACGACCCCAGTGAGCCCAACGCGTGCGGCGATGGCCCCGCGCGCCGGGTCGAAGGCATCGCGGGGCCTGGCTGTGGCGGGTTTTAGCCTGCTTGGCATCCTAGTCTTTCTCCTCTCCGTGGGAGTAGCTATGACGCTGGGCCCGGCAGATGTTTCTTTGGTGAACGTGCGCGATATCATCACAAATCATCTGGGGCTCACGGACATTCCGATACGTGTTTCGGATGAGGCGATTGTGTGGCAGGAGCGTCTGCCACGCGCGCTCGTCGCCGCAGCGTGCGGTGCCGGGTTGGGGTTATGCGGAACGATCTTGCAGTCTTTATTGCGTAACCCGCTGGCGGATCCCTTCATCCTGGGGGTGTCCTCGGGCGCGTCCACCGGTGCCGTGCTCGTCGGTGTCCTGGGTCTTGGGGGCACGTTCATCGGGCTTTCGGGCGGTGCCTTTGTCGGGGCGCTTGCGGCCTTTGGCCTGGTGCTCTTGCTGGCGAGGTATTCGAATGCAGGCACGGGAAGCATCGTGCTTGCCGGCGTGGCGAGCACACAGCTATTTTCGGCGCTCACCTCGCTGGTGATCTTCGCCTTTGCTGACTCCGATGAGGCCCGGGGCGTGATGTTCTGGCTGCTTGGTTCCTTGGAAGGAATGAGGTGGGCAGATGTTGCGCTGACTGCTTCGGTCGCTTTCATCGGGGTGGGGATCGCACTGTTTTATCTGCGCTCACTCGATGGCTTTGCCTTTGGCGATGAAGTGGCCTCCTCCCTAGGCATTCACGTCACGCGCACGCGGGTGATTCTGTTGATTCTTACCGCGCTGGTGACGGCGACCCTGGTGAGCGTGGCTGGCTCGATTGGCTTCGTCGGATTGGTTCTGCCCCACGCGGCGCGCCTCATGTTTGGGCAGCGCCACTCCCGGGTGGTCCCAGCCACGGTGATTCTTGGTGCGATCTTCATGGTGTGGGTCGACGCGGCCTCCCGGGTGGCCTTTGCGCCGACGCCCCTGCCCGTCGGCGTCGGTACGGCGCTCGTGGGCGTGCCGGTATTCGTCCTCCTTCTCGTCAGAAGGGGGAAACGAGCATGACGATCCACGCGAATGAAGTCTCTTGGCGGCGCGGGGGAGCGTTAGTTGTTGACAGCGTGAGCGTAAACCCGCAGCGCGGTGAGACCGTCGGGTTGCTCGGGCCGAATGGCTCGGGCAAGTCCTCGCTGCTCAACCTCCTGCAGGCCGCGGCGAAGCCAGATTCAGGGTCCGTCTTGCTCGATGGTGAGGACATTCACGGATTGGGGCGCAAGGCCGTGGCGCGCCGCGTCGCCTCAGTGACGCAGCATGCGGATACCGATACGGACATCACCGTCTACGATGTCGTGCGTTTGGGGCGCACTCCGCACCGCTCGTTGTGGGGTGCGGGAAGTGCCGGCGATGAGCAGGCAATAGCGCAGGCATTGGACAAGGTTGCTCTCACGGACAAAGCCGAGCGCCCGTGGCGTTCACTATCTGGCGGTGAGAGGCAGCGCGCCCACATTGCCCGCGCTCTCGCGCAACAACCGCAAGAGCTGTTGATGGATGAGCCGACAAACCACCTCGACATCCGTCACCAGATTGAGCTGCTGCATCTTGTTTCCACGCTCGATGTCACCACCATCGTGGCCCTGCATGATCTCAATCTTGCGGCGATGTTTTGTGACAGCGTTGTCGTTCTCAAACAGGGCCGCGTAGTGGCCGCTGGCCCGCCCGCGACGGTGCTGACTAAAGAACTAGTCCGTGATGTCTACGAGGTAGATGCAGATATCACGGAGGACCCTTCCACGGGGAGGGTGAAGATCTTCTTTCGCCCGCCCGCGGCTTCTGCAGGTATTCAACCCAGTTAGGGTAGTACTGAGCTAGGCCACCGAGGCCTTGTAAATCTCCTCAATGCTGTGGTTGAGGGTGGCGTTGAACTCCTCGTCGGACTGGCCGGCGGACAGCCCCTCAAGCAGCGCGCGGCTGAAGCTGGCGATAAGCCCCGGGTTGCGAGCCAGGCGCTGTGCGGCTTCATCGCGCTCGTAGCCGCCGGAGAGCGCTAGCACGCGGGCAACACGCGGGTGCGCAATGAGCTCGGCATAGAAGTTATCCTCGGTGGGAATGGTCACCTTGAGGGAGACCTGAACATCACCCAGCGCGTCGAGACCTTTGAGGAGTTCCTCTCGCAAGATTGCCTCGGCCTGTGCCTTGTCGGGCGCTTCGATGCTGACCTCGGGCTCGAGGATAGGAACGAGACCCGCGGCGATGACTTCCTCGGCCACCTCAAATTGCTGCTTGACGACGTCCGCTATACCCGCAGCGTTCGCCGCATGGATGACGGAGCGCTCCTTGGTGCCAAATACGCCGTGGGCACGCGCCTTGGCGAGGGTCTCAGCCAGGCCCGGGATGTCCTTCATCAGCTGGACATCATTATCGGTGGGAAGCAGGCCCTTGTCGATCTTGAGGATCGGCACGATGCCTTTGTTCTTCCAGAGATACTCGGCGGTGTTGATGCCCTCAATCTCACGGTCAAGGGTGTTCTCAAAGAGGATGGCGGCGAGGATGCGTTCCCTGGTGAATACCGGGCTGGTGATGACCCGGGTGCGCGCCTCGTGGATGAGATCGAACATCTCCTCATCATTGGAATAGGCGCTTTCCTCGACACCGTAGGCCTTCAGTGCCTTCGGGGTGCTTCCGCCGCTCTGGTCGAGCGCGGCGACGAAGCCGGGATCGTTGGAAAAACGTTCTGCTTGCTGCGGATCTGGAGTGAGTTTTTGTTCTGTGCTCATAAGCCCGACTCTAGCACTAATGGAAATCGGCGTCATTAGAAATCTCTGTAGGCTGGTGAGGTATGAAAAGGAACCGTGGTGTGAAGGTTGGAATCGTCACCTGCGGGGCGATAGTCGCAGGTGCCGTGATGGTGGGCTGTGCAGAGTCCTCCGCGCGGGAAGACGCCGTGGGAACGTGGGGACCGGGCGAGCCGCAGCTGGTGCTCGATGCAGATGGCAGGGTCAGCGGCAGCGATGGCTGCAACCGGTTGATGGGCAGCTGGAGTGAGTCCGATGGCGAGATTCAGTTATCGGAGCTGGCCAGCACAATGATGGCATGCCTGGGAGACGTCGATACCTGGCTTAACGGCGCCTCCAAGCTCAACGTGGAGGGAGACACCATGCACGTCCTCGACAACGGTGGAGTAGAAATCGGGGTCCTTGAGCGCCAGCAGGAGTAGCACGTGGACGCGGGTGTGAGTTCCTCCCGGAGTATTCAACGCGACCTTGGCTGCCTGTGCGAGTGGCTCTTTTAGGTGATCCGAAGCTGGTGGAGAGCTTTCTCAACACCCTCCCAGTCGGGGAAGTTTTCGATGTTCCCGAGGGACGATTGCGCTCACTATTGACCCGGCTGGGGGACGCGGCTCAGATGACGCAGGTGGCCTCCGTCATCAGTGAGAACTCCGGAAAGTGGCTCAAACTTGATGATGCCTCGGCGGCCGCGCTGAAGCAGTACGGCATGTCCATTAGCCGCGAGAACGGCCTCATGTGTGGGGTGGTGCGCGCGGAAGGAGGCGCCATCGCCCAGCATCTCCAGTTTGTGGGATCGCCCGCACGCTTGCTTAATCCGGCCGTGCTGATGGGCATGGGCGGAAGCATGAACCAGATTGCCATGGAACAACAGATGGCGCAGATCAATGACTACCTCAAGACCATTGTTGGCAAGCTCGATGATCTGGCGAAGGGGCTCCAGCGGGAGAAAGTCGGGGAGCTGCGCGCGAGCCGGAAGCTGCTAGAGAAGACCAAGAAGCTTCATGAAGCCACGGGTCATATTACGCCGGTAATGTGGTCGAAGATCGCTGATTTTGAGAAGCAACTGCAGGTCAGGCAGTCGGTATTGGTGGATGAATTGCGCGACATGGCCACGGAGGTGAGCAAAAAATCCAGTGTCAGCAAGCGCCTTGAGGCGCTGCAGAAGTACAAGCCTGTGATCGCGCAGAATCTTCCGCTCCTGGCGGAGACACTGTGGCAAGTGGATCTGTACCACGTCCTTGAGATCGCCTTTCAGCTGCAATCCGAGATAGACGCCGAGGAAGGCAAGCTGCATGCTGCTATCCATCAGGCGGATACCCAGGAGGCGCGCGAGGAAGCTTCCTTGGCCGTAGCGGAGCTCTTTAGCGCCATCGCGCAGGCCGCTGTGCTGAGCGATGTCGAGCGCGCCCGCTACGTCAAAAAGTCCACGCAGCTCGTCGATCTCTGCCTACAGAGTTTGACTGAGATTGCGCGGGCGGAGAATTCCTTCTTCGGCGTCGAACGCGAGATTCCAGGCCTCGAGCGAGAGCTTTGGCGCGCCGCCGTTGGCAGCATCCGGGATGAGACATGGGAGGACGTCGTGGGCCTAGCCAAGGAGACCTCGGCCAGCATCGGTTCCGGGGTGGAAAAGCTGCGGGGAAGCTTCGATGAGAAACGCCTCCAACACCGCCAAAAAGCGGCGCTGAAGAATGCCCAGAAGCACAGCGCCGGTGAGCTGGATTCACTTAAAGAAATAGCATCTGATGCGGATTCCGGCGTGGGTAACTAGGCCATAACTGGTATTAACCCCACCCCATACCGGTGAAGTACTTCTCCACGCGGGCCATGTGAACATGTGAATGACCAGGGGGAGAACCACCGGCTGATTCAGACAAGGCTCTTCCGGTATGCAAGCTCGCAGCCTTAGACTGCAAGTACATCGTAACCGGATGAGAGGAGAGCAGGTGAAAGAAGCTGATTCGCATCATTTTACCCGACGCGTTTCGCAGTAACTTCGCTGGGCGGCACAGCCAGAATCCAGTACTTCCTTCCCATCAACACTCGTACGAAGTAGGAGCCTCAAAGCGAATGCTATTGCACATATCGCGTCATCCCGAACCTTCGCTACAGCGCTAAATTCCAGCCACTGACTATCCACAGATTGCAAGCGGAATAACCACTGATTCGATCCGCACCTAGGCTGAAGAGAACGCAGTAAGTAGCACACATAAGGTTCGGGATTTCTTTGCGTTTTCTAGTCTTTTTCTTGCCGCGGATTCTCACGCTGAACTGGCGATTTGTATAAGCGCTGAGTTCTCAATTACGCTTAGCCAGTCCGCAAGGATAGGTGAACATGCCCCGTTCGTCTAGGGGCCTAGGACGCCGCCCTCTCACGGCGGTAACACGGGTTCAAATCCCGTACGGGGTACAAAATGAAAGTCCCGAGCTGTATCAAAGATACTGGCTCGGGACTTTTCGCGCTGTGCGCAGTCCGTTGCGGGATCTTCTGGGTTTTGGAGTGCATGGTGGAGAGGGACACGCAAAAACGTGTCCCTTTTTGGGGTGCGGGAAGTCGCCGTTAGGCGGTGTTGTCCTAAAGGCTGGTGTGCGGTGGTTGCCAGACTATCTTTCCGCCTTGGCGGGCCAGGCGCCCGCGCCG